>NZ_JBSGEZ010000002.1:0-264963 GCF_053603155.1 Nocardia sp. NPDC004260
CCCCGCGCCGCCCCTGGCGCGGGGATCGCGGCGTTTCCGGCGGCCGGAACTCGTCCTGGTCGGGCGTCTGACCAGGCATCCCCGCGCTCACGAAAGCCAGGTGCGTGTCGGAGAGGTCACGGCAGGACGTTAGTGTGAGTGGACATCGGAATGATCCGCTGGAAAGTTGAGGAGCGATAACGTGACTGTCCGTGTAGGCATCAACGGCTTCGGTCGTATCGGACGTAACTTCTTCCGGGCGGTGGAGGCGCAGAAGGCGCTCGGCACCACCGACATCGAGATTGTCGCGGTCAACGACCTCACCGACAACGCGACCCTCGCGACCCTGCTCAAGTACGACTCGATCCTGGGCCGTCTGCCCCAGGACGTCTCGCTCGACGGCGACGACACCATCGTGGTGGGCGACCAGCGGATCAAGGCGCTGGCCATCAAGGAGGGCCCCGCCGCGCTGCCCTGGGGTGACCTGGGCGTCGACGTGGTCGTCGAGTCCACCGGCATCTTCACCGATGCCACCAAGGCCAAGGGCCACCTGGCCGCTGGCGCCAAGAAGGTGATCATCTCCGCGCCGGCCAAGGGCGAGGACATCACCATCGTCATGGGTGTCAACGACGACAAGTACGACGGCAGCCAGAACATCATCTCCAACGCCTCGTGCACCACCAACTGCCTCGGCCCGCTGGCCAAGGTGCTCAACGACGAGTTCGGCATCGAGCACGGCCTGATGACCACCATCCACGCCTACACCCAGGACCAGAACCTGCAGGACGGCCCGCACAGCGACCTGCGCCGCGCCCGCGCCGCCGCGCTGAACATCGTGCCCACCGGCACCGGCGCCGCCAAGGCCATCGGCCTGGTGCTGCCCGAGCTGCAGGGCAAGCTGGACGGCTACGCGCTGCGCGTCCCGGTGCCGACGGGCTCGGTCACCGACCTGACCGCCACCCTGCGCAAGTCGGCCTCGATCGAGGAGATCAACGCCGCCTACAAGGCCGCCGCCGAGGGCCCGCTGAAGGGCATCCTGAAGTACAACACCGACCCGATCGTCTCCAGCGACATCGTCACCGACCCGGCCTCCTCGATCTACGACGCGCCGCTGACCAAGGTGATCGACAACCAGGTCAAGGTCGTGTCCTGGTACGACAACGAGTGGGGCTATTCCAACCGTCTCGCCGATCTCATCGGCCTCGTCGGCAAGTCGCTCTGACGCGCATGGCTGTCAAGACACTCGCGGATCTGCTCGATGAGGGTGTCGAGGGCAGGGGCGTACTGGTGCGCTCCGATCTGAACGTGCCCCTCGACGACCAGGGACAGATCACCGACCCGGGCCGCATCATCGCCTCGGCGCCGACCATCAAGGCGCTCGCCGAAGCGGGCGCCAAGGTCGTCGTGACCGCGCACCTCGGCAGGCCGAAGGGCGGACCGGACCCGAAGCTGTCGCTGGCGCCGGTGGCCGCCAGGCTCGCCGAGGAGCTGGGCCGCAACGTGCAGCTCGCCGGTGACGTGGTGGGCCAGGACGCGCTCGCGCGGTCCGAAGGCCTCACCGACGGCGACGTGCTGCTGCTGGAGAACATCCGCTTCGACCCGCGCGAGACCAGCAAGGACGACGCCGACCGGGCCGAGCTGGCCGCGGCGCTGGTCGAGTTGGTCGGCGACGACGGCGCGTTCGTCTCCGACGGGTTCGGTGTGGTCCATCGCAAGCAGGCGTCGGTGTACGACGTCGCGCAGTCACTGCCGCACTACGCGGGCAAGCTGGTCGCGGCCGAGGTCGAGGTACTGGCCAAGCTGACCGAGACCCCGGATCGGCCGTACGCGGTCGTGCTCGGCGGATCCAAGGTCTCCGACAAACTGGCAGTCATCGAAGCGCTCGCGCCGAAGGTCGACACGCTCGTGATCGGCGGCGGCATGTGCTTCACCTTCCTTGCCGCACAGGGTCTTTCGGTAGGCGCCTCGCTGTTGCAGGAAGAGATGGTCGACACCTGCAAGCGGCTGCTCGAGCAGTACGCCGACGTCATCCACCTGCCGCGCGACATCGTGGTGGCCGACAAGTTCGCCGCGGACGCGGAGTCGAAGGTGGTGCCCGCGCACGAGATCCCGGACGGCTGGCTGGGCCTGGACATCGGCCCGGATTCGGTGGACCGCTTCTCGGCGCTGCTGACCGAGGCGCGGACCGTGTTCTGGAACGGGCCGATGGGCGTGTTCGAGTTCGAGAAGTTCGCCGCGGGCACCCGCGGGGTGGCCGAGGCGATCGTGACGGCCACCGGCAAGGGCGCGTTCACCGTGGTCGGCGGCGGCGACTCGGCCGCGGCCGTGCGGGCGCTCGGCCTGCCGGAGGACGGCTTCTCGCACATCTCCACCGGCGGCGGCGCGTCGCTGGAGTACCTGGAGGGCAAAGAGCTGCCCGGTATCGCGGTGTTGGAGGGCTGAGCATGGCACGCAAACCGCTCATCGCGGGCAACTGGAAGATGAACCTCAATCACCTCGAGGCCATCGCCCTGGTGCAGAAGATCGCATTCGCCTTGCCGGAGAAGTACTTCGACAAGGTGGACGTGGCGGTGCTCCCGCCGTTCACCGCCCTCCGCAGCGTGCAGACGCTGGTCGAAGGGGACAAGCTCCTGCTCACCTACGGTGGCCAGGACGTCTCGGTGCACGAGTCGGGCGCCTACACCGGAGAGATCAGCGCGAGCATGCTCGCCAAGCTGGGGTGCGCCTTCGTCGTGGTCGGGCACTCCGAACGGCGGCAGTACCACAACGAGGACGACGCCACGGTGCTGGCCAAGGCCAAGCAGGCGCTGAAGCACGGGATCACCCCGATCGTGTGCATCGGCGAGGGCTTGAACGTCCGCGAGGCGGGCACGCACGTCGAGTACAACCTCGAGCAACTGCGCGGTTCGCTGAAAGGCCTGACGGCGGAAGGGATCTCGAAGATCGTCATCGCCTACGAGCCGGTGTGGGCGATCGGCACCGGTAAGGTCGCCACCCCCGCCGACGCGCAAGAGGTCTGCGGCGCGATCCGCGGGGAACTCGAGAAGCTCGCCTCGCCGGAGGTCGCTGCGGGCGTCCGCGTGCTCTACGGCGGGTCGGTGAACGCCAAGAACGTCGGAGAACTGGTCGCGCAGAACGACATCGACGGCGCACTGGTCGGCGGCGCTTCGCTCAAGGGGGACGAATTCGCCACCCTCTCCGCCATCGCCGCGGGCGGCCCGCTGCCCTGATACGGCGCTACACGCGACAGCCCGGTATCGCCGCTCCCGCGATACCGGGCTGCTGCGCGTTTCCCAACGGTGAACCACCGACGCGGTCCGGCCGTGCGATGATGACGCAGCTCGATTCGCCAGTCGGACAAGGACTTCCGTGATGCCAAGCAAGCTGTACGCCGCACTCCCGGTCGCGCTCGCCGCGCTGGTCGCCCTCGCTGGTTGCTCCGGGGATACCTCGCATGACGATCACGCCCACCACGACGCGGCGTCGGCCACCGCCACGGCGGTGCAGCCGCAGCAGCAGGACGCCGGGCACCGCAGGCTGAACCAGCTCGTGGGGGAATGGAAGGGCGAGAAATCCACCTACATCGCGGGCGGCACGGCGGAGAACCCGATCAGAAGCGAGATCGCCTCGCGGTGGGAATGGATCGCTGAGACCGGCGGCAACTTCCTGCGGGAGGAAGCCGAGGGAACCTTCGGCGACAAGCCGTACTATCGGCTCGGTCTGCTCGGAT
Source organism: Nocardia sp. NPDC004260 (assembly GCF_053603155.1). Lineage (NCBI taxonomy): Bacteria > Bacillati > Actinomycetota > Actinomycetes > Mycobacteriales > Nocardiaceae > Nocardia > Nocardia sp. NPDC004260. The sequence continues at coordinate 3,710 of NZ_JBSGEZ010000002.1, forward strand.
TCGCACCGACGGATAACCGCTACGAGTGGACGACCGTCGACAGCGTCACGCCGATGACAATGAGTTACAAGGGCGCGAAGAACAGTGGCGGCGATACCGATATCGTCATGGCCGGGGAATTCACCGACCCCGGTGTGCTCGGCCCGCAGTTCGTCGGCAAGACCATCCCTATGCGCACGGTGATCCGGCCGGAGTCGGCCGATCGGGTGGTGATGGAGATCTACTTCGCGCCGCCCGGCGAGGCGGAGCGGGTCGCCGATCGCGTTGTACTCACGCGGAAGAAGTAGCGGGTACGTTCACTGCGCGTGCAGGACCAGTCCCGCGCCGTTGTCGTTGCGCACGGTCAGCGTGTCGGCGTCCACCGTGGCGGTGGTCTTGCCGTCCAGGGCTTTCAGAACGGCCTGCTCGACCTCCATCACCTCCGGCGAGCACATCATCTTCGTGGTGGCGATCCGGAAGGTGATCCGGGTGCCGGACACCTCGGCGCTGCCGGTCATGCGGTTGCATCCGGCGTTGCCGGAGACGCCGTCGTCCTCGGCGATGACGAGCGTGGGCTGCGCCTCGTCGAGGGCGCGTGCGCGGACCTGGCTGTTGTCGGTGATGAACGCGGTGACCAGCCACTGCGTGCCCTTGACCGGTTTGTCCGGCCGGGCGATCTTCTTGTCGAGCAAAGTCACGGTGCGGTCGGGGCTGTGCAGCGTGAGCCGGGTGTCGTCGAGCCGCCAGCTGGGCTCGGAATTCAGCAGCCCGCTCAGCCACTCGTCGGCGCCTTGCCGATCGTCCTCGCAAGCCATGAGGGTGGTGGCCAGGCCGGACACATGGAGGACGTGGTCGTCGAAGGAGACCGCGCCGGTGAACTTGTTGCAGCCTGCGTCAGCGGCGATGCGGTTGTCGGTGAAGCCGAGCGTCAGCGGACCGCCCCCGGGGATCGGAGTGCCCTGGACATCGGTCGAGAGGAAGGTGCGGCCCGCCGGGGTCGGTTCGTCGGCGCCCCGCTTCGGTTCGCCACTCGAGCACCCGGTGATCGCCCAAAGGGCGAGCAGGACGACGGGTCCCAGCCGCGCCAAGTGTGCCACCATGCGGCGATGCTACCGATGATGCGCCGTCGCACCCGGATTTCGACGGTCGCGGCGTCGATGACTCGCCGCCACGCCTCGTACTAGTATCTGTGCCGTGCACCGATGCTTCCCCATCACCCCGCCGCCCGCCTCCTGAGCGAGGTGTAGGTATCCAGCGCGCCACCGATCGGTGAGCGCGCTCTTCTCGGCATCGCTGTGCACCTCGCTTCCGCGACCCATCCCTTTTGTCGCAGGAGCGCGATCTTTCATGTCCTCATCTGTGTCCTCGGCCGGCCGTTCCGGGCTGGCCTATCTCGTCGGAGCCGGAATCCTGTGGGGCACCGGCGGTTTACTCGGCACGCTGTTGCACCGGGCCACCGGCCTGTCGCCTGTCGCGGTCGCCACCTGCCGCCTCGCCGTCGGCGGGCTGCTGCTGGTGGTGCTGCTCGCGGGAACGCGGCGGCCGTGGCCGCGAGATCCCCTGGCGTGGCGGCGGATCGGTGCGGTGGCCGGACTCTCGGCGGTTTTCCAGGGCGCCTATTTCGGCGCCGTGACGGCGTCGTCGGTGAGCCTCGCCACATTGCTCACGATCGGCATGTCGCCGGTGGTCGTCGCTGTGCTCGAGCACAGCACCGGAAGGCGTGCGGTGGATCGGCGCAGGGCGGCGACCATCGGCATCGCCCTCTGCGGACTGGCTCTGCTGGTCGGCGTGCCGACCGGCCACGCGGGCGCGGGCGGGTTGCTGGCGGGTGCGGCGCTCGCCTCGACGGCCGCGGCGGCGTTCGCGACGGTCACCGTGATCAACGCGGCGCCGGTCCCGGGCCTCGACGCGATGACCACCACGGGCTTCGGATTCACCGGAGGCGCGCTGTTGCTGGCTCCGCTCGCGGCTGCCAGCGGTGTGGCGTTCGACCTGACGCCTCGCAGCGTCGCGCTGGTGCTCCTGCTGGGGCTGGCACCGACCGCAGTGGCCTACACCCTGTACTTCCGCGGGCTCGCGGCGGCCGGTCCCGGGACCGCCGCGGTGCTCGCCCTGCTCGAGCCGCTGACGGGGGCGGTGCTGGCGGCGGTCGTCCTTGGCGAACGCCTCACCACGTCGGGACTGGCGGGTGCCGCCTTGCTGATCGCCGCGGTGCTGCTCGCGGCGACCCAGGCGCGACCGGCGGCGCAGGCAGCGGATGCGGCGTCGGGGCGGTGTCTGTCCCACGACTAAGCTTCGGCGAGTGACGACCGCCGCGACGCTCCCGATTTCCACGTGGGCGCCGCTGCGTTCTCCGATCTACCGGGCGCTGTGGGTGGCGCAATTGGTGTCGAACCTGGGCACCTGGATGCAGACCGTCGGCGCGCAGTGGATCATGGTCGACCAGCCCAATGCGGCGGCGCTGGTGTCGTTCGTGCAGACCGCGATCACGCTTCCGGTGATGCTGCTGGCAATTCCGTCCGGCGTGATCGCCGACCTGATGGATCGGCGCAGGCTGCTGCTCGGCGCGCAATCCACGATGGCGGTGCTGGCCACGGTCCTCGCGGTCTCGACCGCGACCGGGCACACCACGCCGGCGGTGCTGCTCACCTTGCTGTTCCTGCTCGGTTGCGGTCAGGCGCTGACCGCACCGGCCTGGCAGGCGATCCAGCCGGAACTGGTCCCGCGCGAGCAGATCCCGGCGGCGTCGGCGCTGGGGAGCATGAACATCAATATCGGAAGGGCGGTGGGTCCGGCGCTGGCCGGTGTGCTGGTGTCGCTGTCCGGGCCGACGCTGGTGTTCGGGCTGAACGCGGTGTCGTTCGTCGGCATCGTCGCGGTGCTGACGGTGTGGCGCCGCCCCGCGACCGATCGGCGCCTGCCCACCGAGCGTCCGCTGGCGGCTTTGCAGGCGGGCACCCGGTTCATCCGCGCGGCACCCGCCATTCGCCGGGTGCTGTTGCGCTCGATCCTGTTCATCGCACCCGCCAGCGCCGTGTGGGCGCTGCTGCCGGTGATCGCGCGGGATCAACTCGGGCTGTCGTCGTCCGGGTACGGCCTCATGCTCGGCGCCCTCGGCATCGGCGCGGTGCTGGGCGCCGCGGCGCTGTCGCGTTTGCGCGCGTGGCTGACCCCCACGCAACGGTTGACCACCGCCGCGATCCTGTTCGGACTGGCGAGCGCGGGCACCGCGCTGCTACACGTCGTGCCGCTGGTACTGCTGCTGCTGGTGTTCGCGGGCCTGGCCTGGCTGCTGGCGATGTCCACTATGAACTCGACCATGCAGCTACTGCTGCCGTCCTGGGTGCGTGCCCGAGGGCTGTCGGTGTATCTGCTGGTCTTCATGGGTGGGCAGGCGATCGGCTCGCTGGTCTGGGGCGTGGTCGCAGGCGCGATCGGCTCGGTGCCCGCGCTGCTGTGGGCCGCCGGGCTGCTGGCGTTCTGCGCGGTGAGCACGGTGTGGCTGCCCATCCGCAACGATCCCGAGTTGCTCGATCTCACCCCCTCGGCGTTCTGGCCGGAACCCGAGCTGGTGGTCGAACCCGATCCCGACGACGGTCCGGTGCTGATCCTGCGCGGCTACGACGTCCCGGAGGGGTGCGTCGAGGAATTCCTCGCCGCCATGGCCTTCGTGGGGCGGTCCCGGCAGCGCACCGGAGCGATGGAATGGCGCCTGTATCGCGACGTCGGGGTGATCGACCGCTATGTCGAGGCGTTCGTCGTGCGGTCCTGGGCCGAGCACATGCACCAGCACCAGGTCCGGCTCACCGCTCAGGACCAGCTGCGGGAAGAGGCGGTCGCGAAGTTCCGCGCCGACGAAGGGGAGCAGGTCACCCATCTGGTCGCGGTCGACCCGCGCTAGCGCCCGCCGAGTGCCTGATTCGGTGCCGTCGCATCGACCGCATACACTGTCCGGCATGCGGATGTTCCTGGATATCCTCCTGATCATCACCAGCGTGCTGCTGGTGCTGCTGGTGCTGCTGCACCGCGCCAAGGGTGGAGGTCTGTCCAGCCTGTTCGGCGGCGGCGTGCAGTCGAGCCTGTCCGGGTCCACCGTCGTGGAGAAGAACCTCGACCGCGTCACCATCTTCACCGGCCTCATCTGGCTGATCGCCATCCTCGGCATCGGCCTGGAGATCAAGTTCGCCTGATCCCGGTGTTCACTGCCCCCGCTGTGAGCGCCGCCGCGCCGAGCACCACCGCGGCGATGACGAACGCGGCGGAATAGCTCGTCCCCAGCACAGGGACCACCACCACGGGGCCGAGGATCTGTCCCGCGCCGTAACCGGCCGTCAGCGGCGCCGCGGCGCTATCGGTCAACTCGGCACCGACCCGCATCGCGAGCATGACGATGCCGGCGAACGTCCCGCCGAACAGGGCCGCCGCCGTCACCGCGGCCCAGAGTGCGCCGGACACGGCCGGGAGCACCGCCGATACGCACTGAGCCCCCAACGCGACGGGCAACAGCACTGCCGGAGATCAGCGCCGGGCGGCCACGCCCCGCAGCACGGTCGAGACCGAGGCCGCCGGGCCGACGACGATCCACATCGCCGAGCCGGCCACCGGCCCGCGTTCCGCGCTCACCGCCGCCACCGCGAAGGTTCCGATCACGATGTACCCGAGGCCTTCGAGGAAGTAGGCGACGAGCAGGGCGCGTGTACGTGGCGCGCCAGGCCGGTCCCGCCACGCTCGGTGCAGCGCTTTCTCGGGGTCCTCTGATCGCGGTCAGTCGACGCGATGAATGCGCCCGTCCATGTCGGTGAATCCGTAGTACTCGGCGAGATCCGCTACGGGCCATGGCAACCCGGTGCGGGAGCGACGCCCCAGGTCGGTGGCGAGTGCGACGACGGCGCGGCCGGTGAAGCGCGGCGTCTGCGCGTCGCCGAGATCGAAGGTGCCCTCGCCGGGCAGCGTGACCAGCCGCCTGCCGTCGGTGCCGGCCGGAACCAATTGCAGCAGTTCGGTGTCCACGATGCCGGGCCAGAGCGAGACCACGGTGACCTCGGTACCGGCGAGGTTGTGCGCCATGTCGGCGGTGAGCCGGTCCACGGCGGATTTCGCGACGCCGTAGACCGCGTTGTGCATGTACCGGCGCGCGCCCGGCGACGAGATATTGACGATCAGCCCGCCCGACTCGATCAACAGCGGGGCGGCGAAAAAGCTCGCCACGTAATGCGATCGGACGCCCACGTCGAACGACTCGTCCCATGCCGCAGGCGGGACCTCCCAGAACGGCTTGCCCAGCCAGCGGGCCGCGGCGGGGGAGTTGTAGACGTTGTTCACCAGCACGTCCAGCCTGCCGTGCTCGGTGCGGATCAACTCGAACAGCCGCTCCACCGCGTCGTCGTCGCGGTGGTCGCATACGAACGGGATGCCGCTCCCGCCCGCGGCATCGATTTCCGCGGCCGTGGCGTGTACGGTGCCGGGTAGCCGTCCCTGCGCCGCCGAGCGGCCGGTGACGAACACCGTCGCGCCCGTGGCGCCCAGCTCCAGTGCGATGCCCTTGCCGATGCCGCGGCTGGCGCCGGTGACCACCGCGACCTTGCCTTCGAGCCTTTCGGGTATTCCGCTCACGAAACCGGAACATTACCGTGAAACGATAACGTGTTCTAGGCTTTGGAGGCCCGAGTGGAGCTGACGCATCGGTTCGTGACGACCGGCGGGGTCCGTATGCACGTCGCCGAGCAGGGAACAGGACAGCCGGTGGTCTTCTGTCACGGCTTCCCGCACACCTGGTACATCTGGCACCGCCAGCTGCCCGCGATCGCGGCGGCCGGGTACCGCGCCATCGCGCCGGATCTGCGCGGTTACGGACAGACCGATGTCCCGGCCGATCCGCAGGAGTACACCAATCGCGCGGTCTGCGGTGATCTGCTCGCTCTGCTCGACGACATCGGCGCCGAGCAGGCGGTGTTCGTCGGCCTGGATTTCGGCGCGGCGCTGGTGTGGGAACTGGCGTTACGCGCGCCGGAGCGGGTGCGCGGAGTCATCGTCCTGAACAACCCGTTCTCGCCACGCCCGCCGCGCGCTCCGTCGCAGCTGTGGGCCAAGGCGGCGGCCCGGCACTTCCTGCACCTGCACTACTTCCAGACTCCAGGCCCGGCGGACGAGGAACTCGGTGCGCGTCCCCGGGAGTTCCTCGCCCGCGTGTACTACGCGCTGAGCGCCGACTATCACTACCTGGACACCTGGCGTTTCCCGGCCGAGGGCACCGGTTATCTCGACGTGCTGCCGGAGGCGCCCGCGCTGCCGTGGCGTTGGCTCGGCGCCGACGAGCTGGACATGCTGGCGCGGGATTTCGAACACACTAGATTCACCGGCGGATTGAACTGGTATCGCAACTTGGATCGCAACTGGGAGCTCACCGCCGACTACGCGGACGCGAAAGTCACTGCGCCCGCCTATTTCCTGTACGGCGACCGGGATCCCGACATGGAAGGTTTCAGCGGCCGTGATCCGCTGGCGACCATGCGCAGGCACGTCGCCGACCTGCGCGCGGTGACCGAGATAGGCGGCGCGGGCCACCTCGTGCAGTTGGAGCGGACCGAACAGGTGAACGCGTTGCTCACCACTCATCTCGCCCATCTGGCCGCGCATCCGGCCGGGCTTCCGGCCTGAGCCGAAACGCGTTCGAACTCAGCGGCGTTCGGTGTCGGTGGGCGCCGCTAATGTTCGGTGAATGAGTTATAGCCTGAGCATCTACGTCGTCGAGCTGGACCGGATCAAGGGCGCCATCGGGTGCGGGGACGACAAGCTCCGGCGGATGATCGGCGGCCGGTTCAAAGCCCAGCTCACCCATGACGACGACTGGTTCGCCGAGGAGATCGCGGCCGGTGCGCCCACCCGCTACGAGGCGGTGCGCGCCGTCGTCGACGGCGGCCCGTTCGACCCGGCCTACGGTTTCCAGTACGGCTACGCCTACCAGACGATCTGCCAGTTCTACGGCCGGTTCGTGGACAACCGCTACTTCTCGGCGTTCCGTGGCCGCTGGCTGGACCACGTCGACGACGGCTTGGCCACGCTCGGCATCAAAGCGGTCAGCGTCCGCGCGTTCATGTACCACTCGCTGCCGCCGTCGCTGCCGCAGCCCGACGAGTTGCCCGGCTACGGCGAGTGGACGCCGGAGCAGTGCGCGGAAGCGCTCGTGCAGTGGGAGTCCACCACGCCACCGCAGCGCGAGGAGGTCGACCACGAGGTACTCGCCGCCATCGAGTCCTGCGTCGAGTGGATCCGGGAGGCGCAGGCCCGTCCCGGCTGGGGCATCGCCGGGTTCTTCTACTGAGCCGCGGGCCTAGCGGTATTCCCCGGCCAGTTTCGGATAGTCCGACCACCGCGGCAGCGGCTGGTAGTCCAGGTAGGCGGTGAGCCGGTCGAGCAGATACTGCCAGCGGGGACCGATCGCGCCCGCGTCGGCGGGACACACGTGGCGGCGGGTCAGTTCCACCGTGGTGACCACGCCGACCTGGGTCATCCGGACTTCGAGCAGGCAACCGTCGATGTGCACGACCAGTTCGTGCGGCGACTGACAGTGGTCGACGCGCACCGCGACCGGGCCGGGGACGGGACCGTCGAACAGCTCGATGGTCAGGTTGCCGTTGCCGCCGGAGACGGCGCCGAGCCAGCGGGCGAGCTGGCCCCGTTCGGTGGCCGCCGACCACACGTCCAGCACGGGCTTGTGGAACGACCGCAAGTAGTGCAGGAGCACCAGGTCGCCGTCGGCCGTGTGCTCGTGCTCCGGTCGTACCTCGCCGAGCATGGACATCGTGGTCATCGCGTGTCCTTTCCGCTGCTGGTCACCTTCGTCCTCACTGTATTTCCACTATTCCCCGGCCGAATCGAATTCCGGGGAATGCCGGGCCTCGGCGCGCCGTGTCCGCGTGCCGGTCGGCTCGCTCAGCAGGCGGAGGGCCGCGGCTTCGATCCGGTCCTCATCGAGTAGCACCGTCGCGGCGGCCGGACCCAGCGGCACGAAACTGTCCTCGCTGGTCACGCGGCCGAGGCGGCCGTTGAAACCGGCGTCGAGCAGCGCGGTGCACACGGCCTCCGACACGCCACCACTGCGGCGAGTCTCGTCCGCGACGAGGACCCGCCCAGTCGCGCGCGCATGGCGCAGCAGATCGTCCACCGGCAGGGGGGCGAGCCAGCGCAGGTCGAGCACGCGCGCGTCGATTCCGTGCCGGGCCAAGCGCCGAGCCGCGCGCAGGCTCATCGGCACGCCGTTGGCGAAACTCACCAGGGTCAGGTCGGGGCCTTCGCCGTAGACGCGCGCACGGCCGATTTCGGCGTGCTCGGCCGCAGACAGGTGTGCCAGCCAGCCGTCGTCGCCGGGACGGTGCAGGTCGCGGGTGTGATACAGCGCGATGGGCTCGAGATACAGGCACACTCTGCCGTCCACGCGGGCCGCCGCCACGCACGTGCGCAGCATCGCCGCGGCGTCGTCGGCCCGGGCCGGGGAGGCGAGTACGACTCCGGGGATGTCGCGTAGCGCGGCCACCGAGTTGTCGTTGTGGAAATGGCCGCCGAAACCCTTCTGATAGGCGTATCCGGCGATCCGCACCACCATCGGATTCCGGTAGCGGCCGTCGGAGAAGAACGACAGCGTGGCCGCTTCGCCGCGGATCTGATCGGCGGCGTTGTGCAGGTAGGCGAGGTACTGGATCTCCGGAATCGGCACGAACCCGGCCAGCGCCGAGCCCAGCGCGGTACCGAGGACGCTCTGCTCGTCCAGCAGGGTGTCGAACACCCGGCGCGCGCCGAAGGTCTTCTGCAAACCCTTCGTCACGCCGTACACGCCACCCTTGCGGCCGACGTCCTCGCCGAAGACGAGCACGTCGCGATCGCGTGCCAGGAGGCTTGCGAGGGTGTCGTTGATCGCCTGCGCCAAGGTCATCGGCTCGGTATGCGCGGCGCCATTGCGGCGCCGCGGCGCACCGCGGTCCGCGATCGTGTCCTCGGTCTCCCCGTGTTCGCGCTCGTTGGGTGAGAGGGGTTCGGTCCGCAGCGCGTCGGCGCGCACGAGCGCAGGGCGAGCGGGAGCGATCGGCGTGATCACGGCCGCCGCCGAGGCGAGTTTCGGTTCCGCCGAGGCGAGTTCGGCGGCCGTGGCGACCCGGTGGCCGATGTCGGCATAGCGGTCGAGCACGCCGGTGGGTGTGGCCACTCCGGACTCGATCAGCAGCCGTGCGGTGGCCACGACCGGATCGCGGGCGAGATCGGCGGCGATCTCGGCGGGGCGGCGATAGGCGGTTTCGACATCGGATCCCGCGTGACCGAGCAGTCGCACGGTCCGCAGCCGCAGGAACGCGGGCGCGCGGCGGTCCCGCACCCACCGCGCCGCCGTGTTCGCGGTGCTCAGCGCGTCGAGGGCGGCGCAGCCGTCCGCGGCGAAGTAGGCCAGGCCCTGGCGGCTGCCGTAGGCCTGCTCGATCCAATCCGGTGGCGTGGGAACGCTGATCCCGATGCCGTTGTCCTCGCAGACGAACAGGATGGGCATGGCGATTCCCTGACCGGCGGTGTGGATCGCGGCATTGATCGCCCCGGCCGCGGTGGAGTGGTTGGCCGACGCGTCACCGAAGCTGCACACCACCACCGAGTCGGCGGGCCAAGGACCGGCGACACCGAGCCGGGCCGCGCGATCGATCGCGAACGCCAGCCCAACGGCGCGCGGAAAGTGCGAGGCGATCGTCGAGGTCTGCGGGATGACGTTGGCGGCGGCGCTGCCGAACACCTTGTGCCTGCCACCGGAAATCGGGTCCGCCGCCGCGGCCACCACCCCGAGCAGAACGTCCCGGATCGGGTCGAGCCCAGGCACGCGCCGGGCCCGATGCACGAAGAACGCCCCCGATCGGTAGTGCAGCAGGGCGGGATCGGTGACCCGCAGGGCCGCCGCCACAGCGGCATTGCCCTCGTGACCGGACGATCCGATGCTGTAATAACCGCGCCGGGCGCTGCCGAGGCGGCGTGCCGCGAGATCGAGATGCCTGCTCGTCGCCTGCGCTTCGAACAGCTCGAGGCACGCCGCACCGGTGATCGCGCCGCCGGGTGCGATCGGCTGGTCCGCCGGGCGGCCGGGGCGGGCGGCCAGTGCGGCGACGGCGGTGCGGAACCGCTCGTCGAGATCCACTGTCTGCTCGGTCATCGACCGATCATCTCGTAAACTCCGCCGCTCGGCGGCGTTATCCGGCGGTGTTCTTCCGGAAAACTAGGGGTCGCGATGTGCGAATTTACGAGATGAAGGAGTTGGTAGCGAGCGCTCAGCGCAGCGCGGACGCGGCCTCCTGATCGAGCAGCCAGGTGGTGGACTCCATACCAGTCGCTCCCGCCGCGGGCACGTCCACCGGGTCCGCGCCGCTGATGGCCGCGGCGACCGCTTCGGCCTTCGAGGCGCCGCCGACCACCAACACGACATGCCTGCTGCGGCGGATCGCGGGCAGGGTCAATGTCACCCGAACCGGCGGCGGCTTGGGCGAATTCGTCACGGCGACGACGAGGTCGTGGGATTCGCGCACCGCGTCGGTATCCGGGAACAGCGAATTCACGTGGCCCTCGCCGCCCATGCCGAGCAGGTGCAGATCGAACGCGCCGTGTTCGGCGAGGTGGGCGTGCACCGTCGCGAAGTACTCGGCGGCGGCCTCCACCGGGTCGGGGTACTCGCCGTCGGAGGCGGCCACCGGATGCACCCGCGCCGGATCCACCGGTACATGGTCGAACAGCGCCTGCCTGGCTTGCAGGTCGTTGCGCTCGGGGTCGTTCGCGGGCACGAAACGCTCGTCGCCCCAGAACACCTCGACTCGGGACCAGTCGATGTCGCCGGGCGACTTGCGCACCTGTTCGAGCAGGGCGATACCGGTCCCGCCGCCGGTCACCACCACCGACGCGGAGCCGCGCTCGGCCTGGGCGGCGACGACGACGGAGACGAAGCGGGCCGCGGCGGCGGCCACCAGCGACTCGGTGTCGAGATGCACCTCGACGGTGTCGCTGGGGAACGGCGAATCGGTGTGCTCACCCATAGATCACCTTCTCGATTCCGGCCAGCGCCTCGGCGTAGATCTCGTCGGCGTCCAGCCTGCGTAGGTCTTCGGCGAGGCAGTCGCGAGTCTCCCTGCGCGCCAGGGCGATTCGCTGCACCGGTTCGCCGGTGCGGGTCAGCGTCGCGGTGCGGCCGGTCTGCGGTCGTTCGATCGCGATGGAGACGGTGGGACGATGCAGTTCCACCCTCAGCGGGCCGGTGCGCCGGTGCACCGGACAGCCCAGCCGGGCGGCCAGCCAGCCGGCCAGAATGTCCAAGGCGGGTTCGTCGCGCAGCCCGGACACCGTCACCGAATCCACCGACTCGAACGGCGGCTCGTCCATGGCCGCCGCCAGCAGGGCCCGCCAGTACGTGATCCGGCTCCAGGCCAGATCGGTGTCGCCGCTGGCATACGACTGCAGCCGCCTCTTGATCGCGGCCTGGGGATCGGCAGCGAACGTGGCGTCGGTGATGCGGCGGCCCGCCAGACGGCCCACCGAATCCTTCGACGGGAACTCCGGCGCACCGCGCGGCCACCAGGCCACCACCGGGGTATCCGGCAGCAGGAACGGGATGACGACGCTGCTCTCGTGGTTGACCAGTTCACCTTGCAGCCGCAGGACGATGACCTCGGCCGCCCCCGCGTCGCCGCCCACCCGGATCTGCGCGTCCAGCCGGGTGGCGGCCTCCCGGTCGCCGCGCGCGAGCACCACCACACGACAGGGGTGCTCGCGGCTGGCCTCGTTCGCCGCTTCGATCGCGTGCTCGGCCTCGGAGCTGTCCAACGTGCACACCACCAGCGTGAGCACGCGGCCCATGGTGATCACGCCGTAGCTCTCGCGCAGCTGCACGATGCGCTTGGTGACCTCGCTGGTCTTGGTGTCGGGCATGTCGACGATCACGGGCGCCGCCATTCCCGCCCGGTGCGGGCGATCATCTCGTCCGCGGACGACGGGCCCCAGGTGCCCGCCTCGTACGGCTCCGGCCAGCCGTCGGCCGCCCAGTGGTCGAGCACCGGATCCAGGATGCGCCAGGACAATTCGACCTCCGCGTTCACCGGGAACAGCGACGGCTCCCCGAGCAGCATGTCGAGGATCAGGCGTTCGTAGGCCTCCGGCGAGGATTCGGTGAACGCCTCGCCGTAGCTGAAGTCCATGTTGACGTCGCGCACCTCCATGCTGGAGCCCGGCACCTTCGAGCCGAACCGGGTGGTGATGCCCTCGTCCGGCTGCACCCGGATGACCAGCGCGTTCTGCCCGAGTTCCTCGGTCATGGTCTGATCGAACGGAAGGTGCGGCGCCCGCTTGAAGATCACCGCGATCTCGGTGACCCTGCGGCCGAGCCGCTTTCCGGTGCGCAGGAAGAACGGAACACCGGCCCAGCGGCGGGTGTCGATCTCCAGCCGGATCGCGGCATAGGTCTCGGTCTTCGAATTCGGGTCGAAACCTTCTTCTTGCAACAGCCCGACCACGTGCTCGCTGCCCTGCCAGCCTTCGGTGTACTGGCCGCGCGCGGTGGTCTCGTCCAGCGGTTCGATGAGCTTGGTCGCCGAGAGCACCTTGATCTTCTCGGTCTGCAATTGCTTGGGCTCGAAGCTGATCGGCTCCTCCATGGCGGTGAGGGCCAGCAGTTGCAGCAGGTGGTTCTGGATCACGTCTCGCGCGGCGCCGATGCCGTCGTAGTAGCCCGCGCGTCCGCCGAGGCCGATGTCCTCGGCCATGGTGATCTGCACGTGATCGACGAAGTTGGCGTTCCAAATCGGCTCGTACAGCTGGTTGGCGAAGCGCAGCGCGAGGAGGTTCTGCACCGTCTCCTTGCCCAGGTAGTGGTCGATGCGGAAGACCCGCTCCTCGGGGAACACGCCGTTGACCAGTGCGTTGAGTTCTTGCGCGCTCTTCAGATCGTGCCCGAACGGCTTCTCGATCACCACTCGCCGCCAGGGCTTGCGCGCCGCGTCCGGCCCGGTGGTCTGGGCCAGGCCGTGCGCGCACAGCTGGTCGAGCACGATCGGGAACATGTTGGGCGGGATGGACAGATAGAACGCGTGATTGCCGCCGGTGCCGCGCTCCTTGTCCAGCGTGGTCAAGGTGTCGGCGAGCCGGTCGAAGGCCGCGTCGTCGTCGAAGGTCCCCTGGACGAACCGGATGCCCTCCAGGAGCTGATCCCAGACCTCTTGACGGAAGGGGGTACGCGCGTGCGCCTTGACCGCTTCCAGCACCACCTGCGCGAAGTCCTCGTCCGCGTAGTCGCGGCGCGCGAAACCGACCAGGCCGAAGGCCGGGGGCAGCAGCCCCCGGTTCGCCAGGTCGTAGATCGCCGGCATCAGCTTCTTGCGAGACAGGTCACCGGTGACGCCGAAGATGACCATGCTGCACGGCCCGGCGATGCGCGGAAGCCGTTTGTCCCGTTTGTCCCGCAGCGGGTTCTGCCATTCGACCGCGTCCGGCCGATCCGCGGGTGCTGCCCCGGCCATCGATCAGCCGTTCCCGGTCGACGCCGACTTCAGCTCGTCGGCGGTGGCGGAAAGCAGCTCCTCCCAGGACTTCTCGAACTTGTCCACGCCCTCGCGCTCGAGCACCTCGAACACGTCGTCGAGGTCGACGCCGACGGCGGTGAGTCGATCGAAGACGTCCTTGGCCTCTGCCGCCTTGCCGCTGACCGTGTCGCCGGAGACCACGCCGTGGTCGGCGAACGCCTGGAGCGTCTTCTCCGGCAGCGTGTTCACCGTGTTGGGGGCGACCAGTTCGGTGACGTACATCGTGTCGGGGTACTCCGGGTTCTTCACGCCGGTCGACGCCCACAGCGGACGCTGCCGATTCGCGCCCGAGGAGGCCAGGTTCAGGAACGTGGAGGTGTGCTTGCCACCGTCGAACACATCCTGGTACTCGGCGTAGGCGAGGCGGGCATTGGCGATACCCGCCTTGCCGCGCAGCGCGAGCGCCTCCTCGGTGCCGAGCGCCTCCAGTCGCTTGTCGATCTCGGTGTCCACGCGGGAGACGAAGAACGAGGCGACGGAGTGGATCCTGGCGGGGTCGTGACCGGCGATCTTGGCCTTCTTCACGCCTTCCAGGTAGGCGCCCATCACCGCGCGGTAGCGCTGCACCGAGAAGATCAGCGTGACGTTCACGCTGATGCCCTCGCCGATCACGGCCGCGATGGCGGGCAGGCCCTCCTCGGTGGCCGGGATCTTGATGAACAGATTGGGCCGGTCGACGATCTTCCACAGTTCGACCGCCTGCGCGACGGTCCGGTCGGTGTCGAACGCCAGGCGGGGGTCTACCTCGATGGAGACCCGGCCGTCCACGCCACCGGTCGCCTCGAAGACCGGAGCGAACACGTCGCAGGCCGCGCGGACGTCATCGGTGGTGATGGTGCGGATCGCGGCGTCGGCGTCGGCACCTTGCGCGGCAAGCTCTTTCAGCTGGCCGTCGTAGGCGTGGCCCTGGCTGAGCGCAGCCTGGAAGATCGTCGGGTTGGTGGTGACCCCGACGACGGACCGGGTCTCGATCAGCTCGAGCAGGTTGCCGGACTGGATCCGGTCCCTGGACAGATCGTCGAGCCATATGGACACTCCCGCCGCCGAGAGGGCGGCGAGATTCTCGTTCTGAGCCATGAGCGCTTATCCCTTCACGTTCTCGAGCGTGCGCTGCGCGGCGGCAACGACGGCTTCCGGAGTGAAGCCGAATTCGCGGAACAGGGTCTTGTAGTCGGCGGAGGCGCCGAAGTGCTCGATCGACACGATCTCGCCCGCGTCACCGGCGAACCGGTGCCACGGCATCGCGATACCGGCTTCGACGACCACGCGCGCGGCGATCGCGGGCGGAAGCACTTCGTCCCGGTAAGCCTTGTCCTGCGCGTCGAACCACTCCACGCACGGCATCGACACCACGCGGGTGGCGATGCCCTGCTCCTCCAGCGTAATGCGGGCGGCGACCGCGAGCTGGAGCTCCGAACCGGTGGCGATCAGGATCACTTGCGGTGCGCCCGTGGACGCCTCGGCCAGGATGTAGCCGCCCTTCTTCACGCCTTCGTAGCTGGTGCCTTCGAGAATCGGCAGGTCCTGGCGGGTCAGCGCCAGCCCGGACGGGCCGTCCTGGTGCGGCGGCTCGGACACCGAGAAGTGCGAGCTGTGCTCGCTGCTGTCGCGCTCCAGGATGGTGCGCCAGGCGTAGGTGGTCTCGTTGGCGTCACCCGGACGGACCACGTTGAGGCCCGGGATGGCGCGCAGCGCGGCGAGGTGCTCGATCGGCTGGTGTGTGGGGCCGTCCTCACCGAGACCGATGGAGTCGTGGGTCCAGACGTAGATCGCGGGCACGCGCATCAGCGCGGCCAGGCGGACCGCCGGGCGCATGTAGTCGCTGAACACCAGGAAGGTGCCGCCGTACGGACGGGTCGGGCCGTGCAGGGCGATGCCGTTGAGGATCGCGCCCATCGCGTGCTCGCGCACACCGAAGTGCAGGGTGCGGCCGTACGGATCGGCCTTCCACATGCCGGTGGAGATCGACTCCGGCCCGAAGCTGCGCTGGTCGGGCATGGTGGTGTTGTTGGACTCGGCCAGGTCGGCCGAACCGCCCCACAGCTCCGGCAGCACCGGCGCCAGCGCGGCGAGCACCTTGCCGGACGCCTTGCGGGTGGCCATACCCTTCGGATCCGGTTCGTAGCTGGGCAGATTCGCGGTCCAGTTCTCCGGCAGGCGCCGCGCGAAGAGGCGGTCGAACAGCGCCTTGTTCTCCGGGTTGGCCGCGGCCCACGCGTCGAACGACTGCTGCCACTGCTCGTGCGCCTTCCGGCCGCGCTCGATGGCCTTGCGGGTGTGCTCGATGACGGCCGGGTCCACGTCGAAGCTCTTGTCCGGGTCGAAGCCGAGGATCTTCTTGGTGGCGGCCACCTCGTCGGCGCCCAGCGCCGCGCCGTGGGCGGTGCCGGTGTTCATCTTGCTGGGGGCGGGGTAGCCGATGATGGTGCGCAGCACGATGATCGAGGGCTTGCCGGTCTCGGCCTTGGCGGCTTCCAGCGCGGCCTCGATGGCGACGACGTCCTCGCCGCCCTCGACCACCTGCACGTGCCAGCCGTAGGCCTCGTAGCGCTTGGCGACGTCCTCGGTGAACGCGATGGTCGTGTCGTCCTCGATGGAGATCTTGTTGTCGTCGTAGATCACCACGAGGTTGCCCAGCTGCTGGGTGCCCGCGAGCGACGACGCCTCGGAGCTGACGCCCTCCTCGAGGTCACCGTCGGAGGCGATGACGTAGATGAAGTGGTCGAACGGGCTCGTGCCCGGCGCGGCGGCGGGATCGAACAGGCCGCGCTCACGACGCGCCGCCATCGCCATGCCGACCGACGAGGCCAGGCCCTGGCCGAGCGGGCCGGTGGTGATCTCGACGCCGTCGGTGTGCCGGAATTCGGGGTGGCCCGGGGTGAGCGAGCCCCACTTGCGCAGGTTCTCGAGGTCGTCGAGTTCCAGGCCGTAACCCGCCAGGTACAGCTGGATGTATTGGGTCAGGCTGGAGTGACCGGCCGACAGCACGAACCGGTCCCGGCCGACCCAGCTCGGATCGCGCGGGTCGATGCGCATGGTCCGCTGGTACAGCGTGTACGCCAGCGGCGCCAGGCTCATCGCGGTACCGGGGTGGCCGTTTCCGGCGTTCTGCACCGCCTCGGCGGCCAGGACCCGGATGGTGTCGACA
Organism: Nocardia sp. NPDC004260; assembly: GCF_053603155.1. Lineage (NCBI taxonomy): Bacteria > Bacillati > Actinomycetota > Actinomycetes > Mycobacteriales > Nocardiaceae > Nocardia > Nocardia sp. NPDC004260. The sequence goes on from NZ_JBSGEZ010000002.1 coordinate 20,420, forward strand.
GCCTTGGTGTCCAGATCCGTCCAGTCGTCCGGGTGGTTCGGCTGAGTGAGGGCGCGGATGTCGTCTGTGATCGACACGACCGAGGTTCTCCTGACATTGGTTCGTCGACGGCGGGTGGGTTTCTGTGGCGATGATCGCGCGGCAGCACGGCGTGCTAATCGGGTATACCCACTTACCCTAGTTGTGCCCGGTGACCGGCACACCATTAACCCTGCGTTGGTTTCGCGGCGCCCGTTGCGCTGCGCGTTCGCAGGTGGTTTCGCACAGGCCACGACTGCGACGGCGGCGTGTTGGCGGCCTTGCACCAGGGGTGCCGGAACGGGTGGGCCGGGTGACTTCGGCGCTCGCGTCGCGCGCATGCCGGACGCGAGACGGGCCGGGAACGCCCTCGTAGGGCGCGTGTTCGGTGGGATGGGAAGTATTGAGCAAGCGACTGCTTTGTGGCACGCGCCGGTGCGGTGGCGAAAGTTGCCGCACCACGCGGTGCGAGGCATGCGGTGGGTTCGCCGGGTTCGGTGGGGTCGATGAATTTTTTTCCGCGGCGCGGAATCCACGCCGCGCGTCCGCGCGAGTCGAGGACGTGGACAGGGGAGGGCAAGCGGCTCCGAACCGGGTGGGGCGGACGAGCCGAACAAGCCGTCGCCCCCGTCACATTCCGGTCCTCTAGCGCGGGGGCGACGGGAGGGGCGAGCGCGGCGGGGGTCTACCATCCTTTGTAGTAGTAGTCGCGCCGCACCGGTCGGAAGGGGCGACGGGGCGGACGGAAGTCCGGCGCGGGCGCACCCGTACCACCGGGACGAGTGCACTGCTGGTCGATGCCGGATGCGATGCACAGCGTGCGAGGAGAGACAGTGCGGATTGGGCAACAGCCGGGTGGCGATGGTGCGCACGGCTCCTCCGCGACGGCGCTGGCCGACCGGTTCACGGGTCCCGGCCTACCGTCCCGGCTGATTCGACGGGTACTGGCCTACATCGCGCTGACCAAGCCCAGGGTCATCGAGCTGTTGCTCGTCGCCACGATTCCGACCATGCTGCTGGCCGACCGCGGCACCGTCGACATCCGCCTGATCCTCGCGACCCTGTTCGGCGGCTGGATGGGCGCGGCGAGCGCGAACACGCTCAACTGCGTCGCGGACGCCGACATCGACAAGGTCATGAAGCGCACCGCCAAGCGGCCGCTGGCCAGGGACGCGGTGCCGACCCGCAACGCGTTCGTGTTCGGCGTCGTGCTCGGGGTCGGCTCGTTCGCCTGGCTGTGGTGGCAGGCCAACCTGCTCAGCGGCGTGCTCGTCGTCGCCACGATCCTGTTCTACGTCTTCGTCTACACGCTGGGCCTCAAGCGCCGCACCTCGCAGAACGTGGTGTGGGGCGGCGCGGCGGGCTGCATGCCCGCGCTGGTGGGCTGGTCGGCGGTGACCGGCGGCATCGGCTGGCCCGCCATCGCGCTGTTCGGCGTCATCTTCTTCTGGACGCCGCCGCACACTTGGGCGCTGGCCATGCGCTACAAGGAGGACTACCGCGCGGCGGGCGTGCCGATGCTGCCGGTGGTGGCCACCGAGAAGACCGTCACCAAGCAGATCGTCGTCTACACCTGGCTGACCGTGCTCACCACGCTCGCCCTGGTGCCCGCCACCGGCGTGATCTACGCAGCCGTGGCGCTGGTGGCCGGAGCGTGGTTCCTGCTGATGGCGCACCAGTTGTACGCGGGCGTGCGGCGCGGCGAGTCGGTGAAGCCGCTGCGGCTGTTCCTCCAGTCGAACAACTACCTGGCCGTGGTGTTCTGCGGCCTCGCGGTGGACTCGGTGCTCGGCTGGGACACCGTCGGCAGCTTCTTCAGCTGAGCGCGCCGACGTAGCCGTCCGGGCGGACGAACACCCGGGTGCCCTCGGCCGCGGCGTAGGCCGCGTGGGCATGCCCGTCGACATCCACCACGTGCGGCCCGTCCACCTGCTCACCGGGACGCACCACCGCGTACGCGTGCGGCCCGGCTTCCGCTTGGGCGCCGAATGACAGCATCGTCGCGTGGGGCCCGCGGAACAGATCGAACAACCGGACGGGCCGTCCGTGCTCGTCTTTCACCGGCGCGTCCGGCGCCCGGTCGCCGACGGCGAACCAGCCGCGCTCGGCCGGGTCTCGATAGCTGATGTCCAGTTGCTGGGTCTCCGCTCCGCGCTCCATCGCGTCCTCGTCGCCGTCGACCAGTTTGTCCAGCAGTTCGGAGCTGAGCCCGAGCACCTTGGCGGCCACCGTTCTGCGCTCGGCCTCGTAGCTGTCCAGGAGCGTGTCGTCCCCGGCGAGCGCGGCGGCCAGCTTCCAGCCGAGGTTGTAGGCGTCCTGGATGCCGGTGTTCATGCCTTGGCCGCCGGTGGGCGGATGCGCGTGCGCGGCGTCGCCGGCCAGGAACACCCGGCCGTCGCGGAAGCGCTGCGCGAGGCGGATGTTCGGACGCCATACGGTCACCCAGGTCAGGTCGGTGAGGGTGACGTCGTCGCGTCCGCAATAGCGGTCCACGTATTCCTGGAGCAGCTCGAGGCTCGGCTCCGCGTCGCCGGTCAACGGGGCGGCGAATTGGAACTGACGCCCACCGGGCAGCGGGGACAACGCGATGCCCCGCATGGGCTCGTCGGCGGCGGCGAACCAGTAGCCGAACTCATGGTCGAGCGCGTCGGCGCGCACGTCGCCGAGCAGCATGCGCAGCGACTCGTCGGTGCTGCCCTCGAACGGGATGCCGAGTGTCTTGCGCACGGTGCTCTTGCCGCCGTCCGCGCCGATCAGGTAGGCGGCGCGCACGGTCTCCGGCGTGCCGTCGTGTTCCAGCGTCACGATGACACCGTCGTCGTCCTGTGTGAAGCCGGTCAGCGCGGTGCCCAGCTCCACGTGCACCCCGAACTCGGCGAGCCGCTCGCGCAGGATGGCCTCGGTGCGGGACTGGCCGAGCACCCACAGGTTCGGGTAGGGGACGGCGGGCGTCGGCTCGACCGGTTCGCTCATTCGGCGTTCGGTGACGAACTCGCCGCCCAGATGTACGCGCATCACCGGTGTCGGCATTCCCGTCGCCAGCACCGCGTCCAATACCCCCAGGTCATCGAACACTTCCAGGGTGCGCGGCTGGATGCCGTCGCCGCGCGAGCCCGCGAAGAACGTGGCCGCCTTGTCGACGATCCGGACCGGGATGTCCCGGCGAGCGAGATCGAGGGCGAGGGTGAGGCCGGTGGGTCCGGCGCCCGCGACGAGAACGACCTGTGCCATGACGTACTCCTGATGAATTGATATTCACTGAATGCATATTCAGTGTCATGCTTGGTACGTTGCCTTGTCAAGGAGGTGAGGTGGGTGTCGCTGAGTCGCAAGGAGAAGTCGGCCGAAACCGAGCAGGTGTTGAAGGCCGCCGCGCTGCGGTTGTTCGCCGAGCGCGGCTACCTGAACACCAAGATCACCGACATCACGACGGCCGCGGGACGGGCGGCCGGGTCGTTCTACAACCACTTCGCGAGCAAGGAAGAATTGCTCCAGGCGCTGCTGAGCGATCTGGCCGCGGCGGGGGACGAGCGCGCGGAAGGACCCGATCACAACCCGGATTTCAGCGACCCGGAGGCGGTGCGTTACCACGTCGCCGGGAATTGGACCTTCGCGCGGGAGCACGGGCCCGTGCTGCGCGCGGTGAATCAGGCGGCCCTGGTCAACGAGAAATTCGCGCAGATGGTCGCACGGTTCGGCAGACAACAGCGCGCGGACATCGCCGACCATGTCGAAGGATTCGCCGACCGGGGCCTGCGGCTGCCGAGCACGCCCGACGCCAGCCTGGCGATGATGTTCATGCTCACCCAGAGCCTGCTGGCCGCGGTGGAGGAGGGGAGCGTCGAGCTGACCGACGAACAGGCCGTGGAGGGCCTGACCCGTTTCATCTATCGCGGTCTCACCGGCCGCGACTACTGAGCGGGCGGTGGACGGCCCCTCGGACCGCCCACCGCTCGTGGCTCACGGAAGAAGGACGATGGAACCGGTGGTCTTGCGGCCTTCCAGGTCGCGGTGTGCCCGCTCGGCGTCGGCGAGCGGGTAGGTCGCGCCGATCCGGATGTTCAGCGTGCCTCGCGCGATGGCGTCGAAGACGTCACCCGCGCGCCAAGTGAGTTCGGCGCGGTCCCGGATGTAGTGCGCCAACGTGGGACGGGTGACGAAGAGCGAACCGGCCCCGCCCAGCCGTTGCAGGTCGAACGGCGGCACCGGACCGCTCGCGCCCCCGAAGAGGGCGAGCGTGCCCCGCACGCGCAGCGCGGCCAGGCTCGACTCGAAGGTCGCCGCGCCGACGCCGTCGTAGGCCGCCGCCACGCCGACGCCGTCGGTGAGCTCGCGCACCCGATCTGCCAGTCCGTCGCCGTAACGCAGCACCTCATCGGCTCCCGCCGCGCGCGACAGCGTCTCCTTCTCGTCGGAGGACACCGTCGTGATCACCCGGACGCCGCGCGCGTTGAGGAGCTGGGTCAGGATCAGCCCGACACCGCCCGCGCCCGCGTGCACGAGCACCGCCTCCCCTGGCTCGGGCCGGTAGATGGACTCGATGAGATAGTGCGCCGTCATGCCCTGCAACAGCGCCGACGCGGCTACGGGCGGATCGACGCCGTCCGGTACCCGGATGGCGACGGCGGCGGGCACCGCGACCTTCGGGGCGTAGCTGCCCGGGGCGGCGGCCCAGGCCACCCGGTCGCCGACCGCGAACGCCGTGACATCCGAGCCGACCTCGGCGACGACGCCGGTGCCCTCCGCGCCGGGAATGTAGGGGACGTCCTGCGGATAGCGCCCGGTACGGATGTAGGTATCGATGAAGTTGACGCCGATCGCCTGGGTGTCGACCAGGAGCTGGTCCGGGCCGATCCGCGGATCGGGCACCTCCACGTACTTCAGGACCTCGGGACCACCGTGTTCGGAAACCTGAATGGCGTGCATGAGATCCAGTTCTACACCCGAGCGGCGGGCACGCTGCCTACCGGTCGGTAAACTGCGTCCCATGAGTTCTGAAACCGCCACGGCGCCGCAGAAGCTGTCGGGCGCCCTCGTCGAGTCCGTCAAGGGGTTCGTCGCCGATCACGGACCTACCGCCACGGCAGTGCTCCAGCGGATCGGTCGCGCTGGTGTGCGGGTCACGCTGGTCGGTTCCGACGGTGTACTCGGTGACCGCGTGGTCCCGGACCTGGAGACGGCCAAGGAACTGGTCGCCACGATCGACGGTCTCACCGAGGCCGACGAATGGGATCGAGAGCTCACCTCGATCGTCACCCCGCGCAAGGGCCACTGGGCCAAGATGGCGGGCTGGGTCGCCAAGCAGGCCCGTTTCCCCAAGGCGCGCAACGAGAAGTGATCGTTGCGTAGCCGAGTGACGCTGCCCGGCCGGATCGGCGCGGCGCTCATCGCCGCGTGCGCGCTTCTCGTCGCGGCAGCGATTCCGGCGGCCGCGCAGCCGCCGGATACTCCGAACGCGCTGCGCGCCTGCACGCCCGGCGACTATCCGCCGTACTCGATCAGGGACGCTGCCGGCGACCACCGCGGTGTGGACGTCGATCTCGCGCGGGGTTTCGCCGCGCTGCTCGGCCGTCCGGTCGAATTCGTGCCCGTGACCTGGGCGACGCTGAAGACGGACTTCGCCGAGCGGAACTGCGATATCGCGGTCGGTGGCATCTCCGACCTGCCGTCGCGGCGCGCGTTCGCGGACTTCTCGATCACCTACGGGACCGATGGCAAGGCCCCGATCACCCATCGCGCGAACGGCACGGCGTACTCGACCATCGCGGAGATCAACCGTCCCGGCGTCCGGGTGATCGCCAATCGCGGTGGCACGAACGAAGAATTCGCGCGCAAGAACTTCCCCGACGCGCAGCTCACCTTGTGGCCGGACAATCTGACGATCTTCGGCGAGGTCGAGCAGGGCCGCGCCGACGTGTTCGTCACCGATTCGGTCGAAGGCCGCTACCGCGTCCGTCAGCATCCGGACCTGCAAGTGCTGCATCCCGAAGCGCCGTTCGACTCGTTCGGGAAAGTGCTGCTGGTGCGCAAGAACGATCCGGTGCTGGCGGCCTTGCTGGATGCCTACTTGACCACCCAGCTCGCGACCGGCACGGTGGACCGGTTGTTCGACCAGTGGATCGGACCGGGCGCTACCGTCCGCTGAGTGACATACCACCATCGGCCCGGACGCCTGGAGTCTCATCAAGGTGATGACCGGCCCCGTGGTCACCGGGCTCGGTACACAGTGCCGACCGTCAGGCGGCTGCCACCTTCCGGAGTGCCCGGTGCGCTGAATGCGACACCGGCGTCGGGCGATGAGAAGTGCCCCGGGTCAACGTGTTCGGCCATGCGCGATGCTCGGCGAGGAAACGAGTCGGATGACGGCGAAATCAGGCGGCTGAGGCCGTGGTCAGTTCGGGGCGGAGCGCTCGGCTCCATCCCGGCGCGGATGCTCAAGGAGCGCCTTCCACGCTGCCTGCCAAGGGAACAGGGGGAGGCGTGCTTCTCCGGTGCCCCGCTCATGCGGCTCGCCTTCGCCGATCACCATGGTGATGCCCCATTCGGACAGTTTGCGGATCCCCTCCTGGATCGCCGGAAAGCTGATCTGCGCGCGGTTCGAGTACGGCACCCCCACGATCGGCAGCCCCTTGCCGAGCCCTTCGACCAGCAGGCCGAGCAGGAGCGTATCCGAGATCCCCGCAGCCCATTTCGCGATCGAATTGCCGGTGAGCGGTGCGGCGATGATGCCGTCGGCGGGCGGCAGCACGTCCGGCGTGCCCGGTTGCTTGTACTCGCTGCGCACGGGATAGCCGGTCTGCGCCCGGATCGCGTCGGCATCGATGAAACCGGTGCCGGACGGCGAGGCGATCACGCACACCTCCCATCCGTCCGCCTGTGCCAGGGTGATCAGCTTGCCGACATCGCGTGCGGCGGGCGATCCGGTCACGAGGGCGTACAGCACGGAATTTCCGTTGGCGTCCACGGGTTCATGGTGCCACGCCGCCTAGGTCGTCTCGACCCGCTGGCGCGTGGTTATCGTCGATGGACCGAGGTGGCGCGGCACGCGAATCCTCCCTGTGGGGTCGGTTCGATCTCGACATAGACCGATAGGCCCTCGGCGATCGTGGTGATGTTCAGATCACCGCAGACAGCCGACACGTGGAACCACACGAGCGTGTGGTTGGTGTCGTCGAGCTCGATCACGCCGGTGCCGTTGCGGGGCTTCCAACGCCATACGGTGCCGCTGTCCATCGTCGCCCCTCTCTCGTGTTATGCGGCCGAATGCGCTGCTTCGGCGCAGAGGGTTGTGCTGCAACGGATTTCGTCCGCCGGATGCGCTGGGTGCTCTCCCCGGTGGTGCGGAGTCGGCCGACGTGCGGATTCATGCCGGGACCGCGCCGATGCGTTTGGCGAGGCGGCCGAGGTCGCCGGTGGTGAGGTTGCGGTGGGCGGTGCGCATCATGTGACCGACGAGTTCGCGGACGTGGGTCATGCCCCGGACTTGTTGGGGCGCGATGTGTTCGGCGCGCAGTAGGGCGTGCAGGGAGTTGTGGTAGTCGCGGCGGAGGGCGTGGGCGCGGCCGATCTCGACGAAGTATTGGGCTCGGCGGCCTTCGGCGGGGATGGTGTGAGGGTTGAGAGTGGGGGCGAGTTCAAGCACTTGACCTGGTTCGCGTTGTTCCATTGCCGCCGACATGCGCCACAGGATCACGTTTGTCGCGTTGAAGGTCGGGTTGCGCAGCAGTGCGTTGTCCGCGTCGGCGTGCTCGAGTCGAGCGACCTGTTCGTCCGCTTCGTTCAAGTGGTCGGCAGGGTCGCCGCCGAGTGCCGCGGTGACGAGTGCGGCTTGCAGATGCAGCATGCCGTACGTTTCGATTTCCTCGACCGAACGCACGTCCGGTGCCAGCCGCTCGGCGGTGGTCTCGGCGTCCTGGAGTGCGGCGGGCAGAGTTCCGGGGCGCGCCAAGAGCGTCTGGCTTCGGGTGTAGGCGGCTGTCGCCGGACCCGATGTGCCACCGATGTTTTCGGTGGCGCGTTCGATTTCCTGCGCCGCTGTCCACGCCAGTGCGGGATAGCCGCGACGCGACGCCGACTGTGCCGTGAGATAGGCGGCCGCCGCCAGCGCGTCCCAGGAGCGGTCACGGTCGATGCCGGTGGCGTCCCGAGTATGGCGATAGCAGTCCGTCAGTAGAGGCGCGAGCAACGGCCCTAGCCTCGCGTAATCGCATGCGCGCCTCAGTTCGGCCGCGTACTTCGTCGCAGCCGTGAGTTCGTCCAGGCTTCGCGGCGGCCCGACCACCGTGGTGTTCCCGTGTGTCCACAGTGCGGTTTCGATGTCGGCTACCGCGGCGTGGAATCCTGCCGACGACGGGTCGAACCGGTCGTCCTGATCGCCGGTCAGATCACCGACCGCGACGCCGAGCGCCTGGGCAAGGGCGTGCAGGGTCCGCCGGGAATCGATCGGTCGCTCACCGTTCTCGTATTTGGCGATCGCACCACGGCTGACACCGACCCGGTCGGCCAACACCTGCTGCGAGATGCCACGGCGCGCGCGGATGGCACGCACCTGTCGGCCGATGTACCGGCCCTCGTCTTTCCCCAGATCCTCGCTCATCGGCTCTCCCTCGCCGGATGCTGACCGAAACCTCATGCTAGACGCGTCGCCACGTGTCCCGCACCGGGACAGCGCCGCTCCGGCGGCCCGCCAAGCTGGTGCGAGCACTCGCCCTCGGGACGGGCACGTCCGCGCGCGACAAGCTGGTCGCGCTCTCGCTGCGGGTGCTCACAACGTGATGAGCAGGGGAAGGCGAACGTGATGCGGGGAGAGGCAGTCGGTTTCGCGCGGCACGACATGTTCGTGAAGCGGCACGGTGACGCGATCGCGGTGCGGGCGACTGGTGACCGATACGAACTCGGCGCGATCGGCAAGCCGGTGGTGTTCGAACCCGGCCCGACGCTATTCCTACCGAATGCCCCGCGCCGCGTGCGTCCTGCGACCGATTCGCTACAGCGACGAGCGGTGATCCGGGGCTCCGGATCACCGCGCGACGTTTTCCACGGGGGAACCGTCCGTGGGTCCGCTCGCCTCGGCGCGATGGCGTGGCGGCTGCCGCGCGGACGTGACTCGCGCACTGTGGCCTCGCACCGCATCGAACCTCTCGGCGCGGCAGTGGGGGAGAGCGCGCGGTGAGCGAACCATGCTTTCCGGCGGCCGACACCCCGGCCAGCCGGTGCCGCTTCTACCGGCAATGCGGGCTCGCGGCGGCCGTGCAGCCGGAACTCGGTCGCATCATCGTGCCCGCGGGTCGGGTGGGCGCGATCACCATGCCCGCGCGGCTCGGACAGGAGGTGAAGGCGCTGATGCAGGTCCGGCGGTCCGCGCTCGGGCCGATCATCTCGCATCCGCGTTCGAAGCGCTGGACCTATCTGGTGCGGCCGGACCTGCCCGACGAGGTCGGCTTGTTCGCCGAGCTGTTCCGGCTGGACGTGTCGGTAGCGCGTTGCGGCGCGCAGATCGCGTTGCCGTCACCCGCAGACCGGTCACCGTGCTTCCGCGTCTGGGTCGAACCGCCGCGCGATACGTTCCGGCCGTCCGGCTCGGTCGTGGTCGCGGCGATTCGTGTTCGCGCTCGGCGGTGGTGGTGACCGGACCGGAGCAGCGGTCGCCGCGGCCGCACGAGCGGGATGTCCATCTCTCGATCCAATTCCACGACGTGCGCTTGAATTTCGCGGCCTGCGCGAGCGCCGCCGCGCTGTTCGTCCAGGAATGGCGCGCCCGCCACTACGAGGACGCGGTCACGGTGCTGCCGGGCGATCCGGCCGGTCTGCCCCGCCTCCCGAACGAGCGGTTGTTCCTCGACCCGTGAGCGGCGGTCGGCCAGGGAGTGGACGCGGCCGCAGGTCCCCGCTGGTCTCTTGCGCCGTGGTCGTCGCGGGTCCGGCACGCCGCGCTGACTCGGCGGTCTCGCCATCCCGGTGGTGCGGGTACCTCGGCGGCCGTTCACCCCGCTGGTCGCGGTCATGGCGGGCGCGCTCACGGCGGTGCCGCGTCCTGGGCCTGCCCGGCGTCCGCGTCATCGATCCGTCCTCGGGTGTCGGCGGCGACAGAACACGAGTCGGGCATCGACTCTTGGCACCAGGAGCGGTGGAATGGCGAATTGTCCGCAAAGTGACCTGTCCGCCGCATCTCGCGCAGATGCGGCACCGCCCTCTTCGGAGGGCGATACCCTTGAGCAGGGTAATTCGACGTCAAGGAGCTGATGTGGAACACCTACGAGGCAAGGCGCGACGTGTGTAGCCGCCGTATGGCTGACCGTGGCTGACTCCGAGCTACCGATGCGTGATCCCATCGATCTTGCCGATTCGGCGGAACGGACCCGTGCGACGCTCGCCGCCGCTGTGGCGCGATTCTCCGAGGCTTGGGCATCGGGACTCCCGCCCGATCTGTCCGCCTACCTGCCCTGCGAGCCGGCCGAGCGGCACACGGCGCTGATCGAATTGATCAAAGTCGACCTCGAGTTCCGCTGGCTCCGCTACCACTTCCCGAAGCGGCTGATCGACTACCGCGCGGAATTCCCCGAGCTGCGAAACGGTCCGTTCCCCGCGGACCTGGTGTACGAGGAATTCCACGCCATGCGCCGTAGCGGCCGCCGCGCCGACGCCGCCGATCTGGCCGGTACCGCTACCGCGCCGGCGGCCGACCCGGATCTCGACCGGATCACCAGCGACTACCGCAGCACGATGATCGCGCGGCCGAGCGCCCAAGTCGCGCTCGACGCCATCGACGTCGGCGATCGCGTCGACGATTTCGACCTCCTGATGCGTATCGGCGTCGGCGCCTTCGCCCAGGTGTACCTCGCGCGACAGCAGTCGATGCAGCGACTGGTCGCGGTCAAGATCTCGCACAACCACGGCAACGAGCCGCAGACGCTCGCCCAGCTCGACCACGAATACATCGTGCGCATCTTCGACCAGCGACTGATCGCCGACGGCGAGCTGAAACTGCTCTACATGCAGTATCTGCCCGGCGGAACGCTGCTCGACGTGCTGCGCTTGTCGCGCACGACGCCGCGGGAACGTCGTGGTGGACAACTGCTGCTCGACGCCATCGACAAGGTGCTCGCCGACAAAGGCGAGGTCCGGCCGACCGAATCGGCTGTCCGGACCAGAATCGCCGGACTGACTTGGCCGGAGACCGTGGTGTGGCTGGGGCGCCGGCTCGCGGACGCGCTGGAGCACGCGTCCGAACGTGGGGTGCTGCATCGCGACATCAAACCGGCGAACGTGCTGCTGAGCGCCGAGGGAATTCCGAAGCTGGCCGACTTCAATGTCAGCTTCAGCGAACGTGTCCGAGGCACCAGCCCCCTGGCGTACTTCGGCGGGTCGCTGGCATACATGTCGCCCGAGCAACTCGAAGCGTGCCACCCCGACCTGCCTGCGACCGCCGCGGAACTGGATACGAGAAGCGACATCTTCGCGCTGGCCGTCATGCTGTGGGAGTTGCTCACCGGGCGCCGCCCCTTCGCGGACGAGACGTCGGCGGGCGATTCGCAGACGTCGCTGGCCCGCATGATCGCACTGCGGCGCCGGCCCATCGGTCCAGCGTTCCTGTCGGAGCTGCCGCCGGACTGCCCGATGGCGCTGCGCCGCGTGCTGTTGAAGTGTCTGTCGCCCGACCGTGCGGACCGCTACTCCTCCGGCTCGGAATTGGCGCAACAGCTCGATCTGTGCCTGGAGCAGCGGGCCCGCGATCTCGTCTATCCACCCCCGGACAGCTGGCGCGCACGGCTCGCGCGCAGACCCACCCCCATCCTGTGGTTGTCCTCGCTGGTCGGTGTCGGCCTGGCGACGATCTACATGGCCGTGCACGTGCAGGACCTGATCAGGGAGCGCCTGACCGATACGACAAACTCGCAGCTCAACATGGGTGTGTACGTCTTCGTCCTCATCGCCTGCCCGCTGTCCATCGTGATCTACGCGTATATGTCGCGTGATCTGCTCGCAGTTCCGCGCGGCTTGCGCGAGGGCAGACGCTACGACGAGGCACTGCTCGCGCGAGTGCGGTCGCGAACACTGTTCTGGGGGGACATGTGCGCGCTGAACACCTTTCAAACCGGGATCACGGCGACGGTGACGGGGGTGTTCCTCTGCCTCTGGCTCACCGATCTTCCGGCGCGACTGGTGATCCACGCGGCGACGACCGTCTTCATGGCGGCTGTCATCTCCGTCGCCTACACGTTCTTCCTGTCGACGTTCTACATCGTCCGCTGTGTCTATCCGACCTATTTGCGTTACAGCCGCACGACGGCGCACGACTTCGGCGTCCTCCGCACCCTGCGCCGCAGAACCACGATCTATCTCGCGGTCACGGCGTCCGTGCCACTGGTCGGGGTGCTGGCCGGATTCAGCCTGCTCGAACCCGAGGAACTTCCGCTGGTGCGTGATTCGGTCCTCGGGCTGTGCGCGGTCGGCGGGCTCGCGTTCGTCGCCGTGTACTGGCTGTTCCGCACGCTGGACGCGGACCTGCGCGCGCTCCAGCGGGTGGTCCGGGCATCAGCGGCGGATGTGGACTGATCCGCGCGCACGCCCACGACCCGAGCGATTTGCCCGAGCGACCTCACAGGGCCGACTCGGGCCGATCGACGAACTCGCCACCGTGCACTCAGGTGTCGCGGGAATGATCGCCCCGGTGCTCGACTCCCCAGCGCACCAGCCAGGTCGCTATGGCGAGAAATAGCCCGCTGTCCTACCGCTCCCGGCAGATCACCACCGGGCTCGCTGCGTGATGCAGCAAGTTCTGGCTCGTCGATCCGAGGACGAGTCCGGTGAGGCGGTTGTGCCCACGACTGCCGGTCACCAGCAGTTGGGCTTTCTCGGCGTGTGCGAGCAGCGCCTGCGCGGGCGTGTTCTTCTCGACCACTTTGGTGACCGTGACGTCCGGGTATTTCTCGCACCATCCGGCCAAGCATTCGGACAGTAGCGCCTCCTCCTGCTGAGCCAGCACATCCCACGCGTCGGGCACCGGGGTCCACTGCAGCAGGTCCGGGTCGTTCCACGCGTGCAAGGCGGTCACTCCGACGCCGAGTGTGGACGCCAGCTCGAACGCCTCGCCGAGCGCCGCGGAACTACCTGGGCTCCCGTCGACGCCGACGAGCACGGGCCGCTCGTCCGGCTGTGGCCGGTCGAGCCTGCCTCGCCACACGGTCACCGGACAGTCCGCCTTGTTCGCGACCGTGAGCGCGGTCGATCCCAGCAACAGCGTGGAGAGCCGGTCCTGGTGTTTCGCCGCGACGACGACCATGCGCGCTTCCGCGCTGTGCTTGATCAACTCGCGCGCGGGCGAGCCGTCCTCGACGGTCCGGTGGATCTCGATGTCCGGCTGATCGGCGCGCACGGCGTCGAATGCCTCCTCGACCTTCTGCTTCGCCGCCGCTCGGAGTTCGGGTAGCAGATTGACCTCGGCCAGGGCGGAGGATGTCATGGGGTAATCGAGGGCGGGAACCACGCCCAGCAGCACCAGCGTGGCGCGCTGCCGATTCGCGACGGCTCCGGCCCAGCGCGCTGCACCCACAGCGGTCGGGCTGCCGTCGATTCCGACGACGATCGACTGACGGTCGGCTGGTGTGCTCATTTCGTCTCCGTTTGCGGTTGCGACAGGATCGACTTCCACATTCGCAGCGGGGACCCGGTTCGCACCGGGGGCGGTGGCCCCTGATGGTCGGGACTTAAGGCCCTCACCGGGCGAATTCCCGGCCGAGGCCGGAGCGGGCTACCGAGCGAACCGGGCGATCGCCCGCAGGACGGCGGCGCCCATGGCCGTGCTGCCGGTGTGACCGGAATCGTCGATAACCTGTAGTTCCGCCTCGGGCCACGCCTGGGCCAGCTGCCAGGCGGTGTACAGCGGGGCGCTCAGGTCGAGTCGGCCGTGGATCAGCACGCCGGGGATGCCCGTGAGCCGGTGCACGTCGCTCAGCAGCTGCCCGTCCTCCAGCCAGGCCGCGTTGGCGAAGTAATGCGTGCAGATTCGCACGAAGGCCATTCGCGCCGCGTCCGGCTTCGCGCTGTATTGCCCTGGGTTGCCCAGGTTCTCGTGCGCGATCACCGCGTCCTCCCACGCGCACCACCGCCGCGCCGCCGACTCGCGGGTCTGCGCGTCGGGGCTCTCGATCAGTCGGTGATAAGCGTCGACGAGGTCGCCGTGGCGGTCGGCGAGGGGAACGCCGGTGCGGAAGGTCTCCCACTGTGCGGGCAGGAGTTTCGCGACATCGCGGTACAGCCAGTCGATCTCCTCTTGCCGGGTCATGGTCACCCCGACCAGCACGATCTCGCTGACCCGCTCGGGGTAGCGCTGGGCGTAGGCGAGGATCAGCGTCGAGCCCCAGGAACCGCCGAAGAGCAACCACCGGTCGATCCCGAGGTGTTCGCGTAGACGTTCCATGTCCGCGATCAAGTGATGCGTGGTGTTGTGCGTGAGGTCGACCGACGGGTCGGAGGCATGCGGCAGACTCTCGCCGCAGCCACGTTGATCGAACAGGACGATTCGGTAGGCGGCCGGGTCGAAACTCTTCCGCGAGCCGCGCCGCCCGCCGCCGCCCGGCCCGCCGTGCACGACCAGCGCGGGTTTCCCGTCCGGGTTACCGCTGGTCTCCCAGTAGATCCGTTGGCCGTTCCCGACGTCCAAGAGTCCGTGCGCATACGGCTCGATATCGGGAAAGGGCTGCGGCGCATCGGGTCGCGCGTGTGGCGTGGACACGGTCGACCACACTACCGGCGAGAAACCAGGTGACCTGGTGTTCGGCGCGCCCGCTCGGGTCCTCATCGGACCGCGCTAGCTCACCGCCCGTACCGGGCCGGTTGCGGCCCGGTACGGCTCGTCCACAGCGGTCAACGGTCCTCGGTGAGAACAGGTTTGAGATCGAGGATCGGTGTGCCGTGCACAGCTTCGAGGTTGCGGACGTGGATGCGGGTTCCGGTGACAGCCAGGACGTGGACGCTGTGCAGACCGATCGGATTGGGCCGGTGCGGGGCGCGGGTGACGAAGACGCCGGTGGTCGCGCGATTGGCGTCACCACGCGGGTGGATGGTGAGGGTTTCGCGGTCGGCACGATCGAGCCAGGTCAATACCAGGATGTCCATGCCTGCGGTGAGTCCGTCGACGGCGCGGGCATATCGGTTATCGATGACCAGCCAGGCCGGCGGGGCTCCTTCATCGGGTTGGCGGGGAGCGGTGGCGGGGTCGGTCAGCACGGATTCGACGTGCCCGATCGGGCGCAGCGTGTAATCGGTCATGAATGTCCTTGCCGTTCTCGCATGGGGTTCGAGCCCGTTGCCCTCGGGCGTCGAATCACCCAAGAGCGACGGGCTCGGCCTCCAGAATATTGCCGAGTGAAAAGACACGGCTGTTTCCTCTGAATCAGGGACTGCCGGATCGCCGCGAGGTCGAACTCCAGCGTCGCCTTCGAAGCGACCGTGCCCGCCGCCGGGTTCCAGTGCACCCTCCAGTCCTTGCGGTTGATCGTGGTGGTGCCGGTGAAACCGACTCGGAGGGCGCCCGTCGGGTCGTTCTGCACGCTGGTCAGTTCGAAGTCGACGTGACCGGCTTGGTGACATCGCGGATGGTCAGGTCGCCGGTGACCTCGACTTCGCTCTCGCATCAAGAAATCTCGTCAGGGGCGACGGCGAACTCGTCGAACCCACGCTCGCAGTAGCGGTAGTGGCGCGTCGTCCAGCGTGTGGCCTGCCGAATCACACGGTTCGCGCAGTGTTCGTCAGGCCGCCTGTACCGCGGGGTCCGGCTTCGGGGCAGCGACCCGTTCCCGGGTGCGCAGCGAAGCCCACAGTGCGGCGGTGGCGGCGGTGCACGCCGCAGCCCCGCCCACGTGCACGACGACCAGCGCCGCGGGGACGTCGGTGAAGTACTGCACGATGCCGACCAGACCCTGGGCGCAGACCAGTCCCAGCAGCACGAAGAGGCGGGTGCGCACGGCGGGTGCGATGCCGACCGCGAACAGGCCGAACGCCAGGCCGATCAGCAAAGCGAGGTAGCCGACGAGCAGTTGCGAGTGCAGATGCACCAGGGTGACGATCTCGACCTGCAACCGCTCGACAGGACGTTCGATGCTCTTGTCGCCCGCGTGCGGGCCCGCGGCGGTCACCAGGGTGCCCGCGACCAAGACCGCGGCGAGCGCGACCCCGGCCAGTGCGGTGAGCCAGCGCAGCGGCGCGGGAGCCTGCACGGTGTCGATGCCGTCGTCGGGTTCGCCGATCTTCGCGTACAGCACCACCGCGAGCCACACCATTGCCATGGACGCGAGCAGGTGCGTCGACACGGTCCACCACAGCAGTCCGGTGCGCACCGTGATGCCGCCGATGACCGCCTGCACGACGGTGCCGCCGGGCATCAGCCACGCGTACACCAGCACCTCACGGCGGCGGCGCGCCCGGGTCACGGCCAGCACGATCGCCGCCGCGCACAGCGTGACCACGAAAGTGAGCAGCCGGTTGGAGAACTCGACCGCCTGGTGGAGGGCCGGGACCTCCGACACCGCGACCGGCGTGAAGCTGCCGGGGAAGCACTGCGGCCAGGTCGGGCAGCCCAGGCCGGACGCGGTGACCCGCACGACGGCGCCGGTCACCGAGATGCCCGCCTGGGAGAGGATGACCGCGAGCGCGATCAGGCGCTGCACCCGCGAGGAGGGCAGCGGCAGCTTGTCGACGAGTCGCAAGAACGCGCGATACAGCACGTCGAAAATGGTAGCCGGGCCGGATCCGGCGGTTTCATCCGGTCTACTACATTTCGTCGTTGAAGCTCAGTGGAAGCGGAACAGACGGGTGGCGGCGACGCCCGACGCCGCGCCCCACACCGCGAGCACGGCGATCCCGAACCAGTCGACGCTGGTGTCCATCGCGCTCTCCAGCGCTTCCGCCAACGCCCCCGAGGGCACCAGCCGGGCGAGCACGCTCACCACCGTGGGCAGGTCGTCGGAGGCGAACACGATACTGGCGACGCCGAGCATGACGAACCACAGGATGTTCGCCAGCGCGAGCACCACCTCGGCCTTGAGAGTGCCGCCCAGCAGCAGGCCCATCGCCGCGAACGTCGCGGTGCCGAGCGCGATCACCGCCGCGCCGAGCAGCAACCCGAGCGGTTCCGGCCGCCAGCCCAGCGCAAAGCCGATGAGGCCGAGCAGCACGGCTTGCAGCACGACCACGATGAGCACGGCCGCGCACTTGCCCGCGATGACGCCCCAGCGCGGCAGCGCCGTCGCGCCGAGCCGCTTGAGCGCGCCGTAGCGCCGGTCGAAGCCGACCGCGATGGCCTGACCGGTGAACGCGGTGGACATGACGGCCACCATCATCACCGCGGGCACGATCTTGTCCACCCGGTCCGCGCCGAGGTCGCCGAACGGCAACAGGCTCAGGCCGACCAGCAGGGTGATCGGGATGAACATGGTCAGCAGCAGTTGTTCGCCGTTGCGCAGCAACAGGATCAGTTCGAGCCTGGTCTGCGCGAGCAGCATCGCGGCGCGGGTGCTCGGGCGCGGGGCGGGAGCGAAAGTGCCCGGCGCGAAACGGTTGGCGGTCCGGTCGTGCTCGCTCATCCGCGCAGGTCCCGTCCGGTCAGTTCGAGGAAGACGTCCTCGAGGCGGCGCTGGTCGATCCGGATGTCGGTGGCCAGCACGTCCATCCGCGCGCACCACGCGGTGACGGTGGCGAGCACCTGCGGATTGATCTCGCCCTCCACCAGATAGGTGCCGGGCGTGGTCTCCCGGGGCGCGAAGCCTTCGGGCAGGGCGTTGGCCAGCAGTTCCAGGTTCAGTTTGGGCGGGGCGCAGAAGCGTAGCTGCCCGGCCGCGCCGTGCGCGGTGACCTCGGCCGGGGTGCCGGAGGCGACGATGCGGCCGTGGTCGATGATCACCAGCTGGTCGGCGAGTTGCTCGGCCTCGTCCATCATGTGCGTGGTCAGCACGACGGTCACCCCGTCGCGGCGCAGGGCATCGATCAGCTCCCAGACGATCAACCTGGCCTGAGCGTCCAGCCCCGCGGTGGGCTCGTCGAGGAACACGATTTCCGGCTTGCCCACCAGTGCGCAGGCGAGAGCGAGCCGTTGCTGTTGTCCGCCGGAGAGACGCCGGTAGGGGGTGCGGCGGTTGTCCTGGAGGCCGAGCGTGCGCAGCAGCCAGTCGGGGTCGAGCGGATCCGCGGAGTACGCGGCCACCAAGTCGAGCATCTCACCCGCCCGCGCACCGGGATACGCGCCGCCGCCCTGCAACATGACGCCGATGCGGGGGCGCAGCCGTTCGGAATCGGCGACGGGGTCCAGGCCGAGCACGCGCACCCTGCCCGCGTCCGGCGCGGCGAATCCCTCGCACATCTCCACCGTCGTGGTCTTGCCCGCGCCGTTCGGGCCGAGCAGCGCGAGCACCCGCGCCGGTTCCACCTCGAACGTCAGGCCGTCCACGGCCGTGATGTCGCCGTAACGCTTGACGACGCCGTCGACGCTGACGGCGGGTCCGGAGGGTGCGTTCACGATGTCACACCGTAGGAGGTGGGCACCTGTGACGGAGCCGACACCCCCGTCTGCCCGCGCCAGGGCAGCGAATTGCGCGTGATCACGATGAACAGCACTCCGACGATGACGGTGGCGATCGCGGCGCCCACGATCTGGAACACCTCGAGATCGGCGCCGCGCGGCATCAGGATCACGCTCACGATCGCCGAGAACGCCACCGCCGGAACGCGGAACACCGGCCGGGTCGCCCACGCGGCCATCGGGACGATCGCCCACAGCAGATACCAGGGCTGCACCACCGGGAAAAGCAGCACGATCGCGCCGAGCGCTACGCCGAGCGCGCCGACCGGATGCAGCCGCCCGGTGCCGGTGGCAACGAGCATGCGCACGGTGAAGAAGCCCGCGACCAGTGCCGCGATCGGGCGGGTGATGCTCAGCAGCGCGGTGGTGTGGTCGCCGAGCCCGAGCAGTACGCCGCCGAATCCGGTGATGATGCCCAGCACCGTGGGCAACGACATCCAGCTGCGCACCACGCTCGCGGTGTTCAGCGTGTAGATCCAACCGAATCCGAGCCCGCTCACCGAACTGATGAAAAGCGTTGTGCCGATGGCTATCGCGCCGAGCATGGCGGCCGCGATGGCCACCGTGCGCAGCGAGGCCCCCCACCTGCGAGCCAGCGCCATGCCGACGAAACCGAGCGCGATGATCGAGGTGAATTTGATCGACGACGACAGCGTGATGATGACCGCGCCGCCGATCAGCCACGCGTAGGCGCGGCCGTCGAACGGGTGGGTGTCCTCGATGGCGCGCAGGCAGAACTCCAGGCCCGCCAGCATCAGGCCGAGCATCAGCGCGTCGTTGTGCACGCCGCCGACCAGATGGAACAGCACCAGCGGGTTGGCCGCGCCGAGCCACAGCGCGCTGACCGGCGCGACGCCGCAGCGCACCGAGAGCCGGGGCAGCGCCCAGACGATCAGCGCGACGCCGCCGAGCGCGAGGATCCGGTGCACCCACACGCCCGCGATGATGTTGTCGCCGGTGAGTTCGGCGATGCCGCGGCCGATCCAGAGGAACAGCGGGCCGTAGGGCGCGGGGGTGTCACGCCAGATGGTCGGGACGTTATTGGTGAGAACGTTGTCGATCCCGAGCCCCGCGACGGGGCCTTCCTGGTAGGGGTCGATGCCGCGCGCGGCGATCTCGCTCTGCGCCAGATAGGAGTAGACGTCGTTGCTGAACAGCGGGGGAGCGACGCTGAGCGGGATCAGCCACAGCAGCAGCGTGCGATCGAGTTGCGAGCGGGTCAGCCGGTGCACGGGGGAGCCGCCGATGCCGCCCACCGCGAACCGGCCCAGCAGCAGCCAGGCCAGCACCACGACGACGGTGCCGGTCATGCACATGGCCAGCGATCCGGTGTGGGCGCGGGCGAAGATGCCGAGCACGCGGACGCCGGACGTGGGGTTCTGGTGCACCGGCTGTGCCCCGATGCCCAGCGCACTGATCGCCATCAGCACCGTTCCGGTCGCGCCCATCAGGCGGATCCGGTCGAGCTGCGCCAGCTCCTTGCGATCGAGACCGGGCACCTCCGACTCGTCGCGATGCAGCACCGCGATCGTGTGATCGGCCGCGGGCACGTCGAGTCCGAGTGCCCGGCGCCCGAACGCCAGTGTCCTGCGCCGCGCGCCGTCCAGTACCGCCACGCCACGAAGCCTAGTTCGAACGGCGAGCGCACACCGCGAACGGACCCCGGTCGTTCCGCCCGGGCCAGCCCCGCTCACGCGGCACAATCGACGCATGGTTTCGGAGTCCAGGCGGCGGATCGAGGTGGCCGCCTCCGGGCTGCTGGCGCGGCACGGGTATCACGGGTTCGGTCTGAAGGCGTTGAGCGAGGCGGCCGAACTGCCGTACGGCTCGATCTACCACCACTTTCCGGGTGGCAAGGAAGAGATCGCGGTCGCGGCGATCACCGGGACCGGCGTGCTGACAGGCCGGATGATCCGTCAGGCGCCGACCGACGTGTCCGCCACCTTGGCCACGCTGTTCGAATTCATGGTGGGCAAGCTCGCGGACTCGGAATGGACCGACGGGTGCCCGATCGGGACGCCCGCGCTGGACGGCGGCAGCGACGTGGCGGCGGTGCGCTCGGCCTGTGTGCGCGCCTTCGACACGATGGAGCAGGCGTTCGCCGGGCTGCTGGCCGAGCTCGGCCTCGGCGGGGAGGACGCGGCCGAGCTGGCCGCCACGGTGGTCGCCGCCTACGAGGGCGCCACCCTCCTGGCCCGGATCCGCCAGACGGACGCACCGCTGCGCACGGTCGCGAAGTCGATGGAGCGGCTGATCCGGGCCACCTTCGCGGCTGCGGGAATCGGTGGCGCGGTCGCGACGGCGGAAGGCTCGGACGAAATCGAAGCCGATACGGCATCGCCGTCCGGAAATCTTCCGGAAATGCGTGTCGAGCAGGGAGATTCGACGTGAAGCCGTTGACTAGAAAGAACGTTCTAGCGAAACTCGGACGATGAAGCGACTGATGCTGACCGGCCCCGGTGCGATGCGCTGGGAAGACCACCCCGAACCCGTCCTGAGCGGGCCCGATCAGGCGCTCGTGCGGCCGGTCGCGCTGGCCACCTGCGACATCGATCCGGCCGTCCTGCGCGGGGCTTTCCCGCTGCCGGGGCCGTATCCCTTCGGGCACGAGGGAGTCGCCGAAGTGGTCGAGGTGGGCCCGGAGGTCCGCGACGTCGCGGTGGGCGATCGCGTGGTGGTGCCGTTCCAGATCTCGTGCGGCGCCTGCCGGGCGTGCGCGCGTGGGCGGACCGGGAACTGCACCAGCCATCCGCGGCTGTCCAGTTTCGGCCTCGGCCCCATGGGCGGGCTGGACTGGGGCGGGCTGTGGGCCGACCTCGCGCTCGTGCCGCATGCCGACGCCATGCTGGTCCGCCTGCCGTCCGGCGTCGACCCGGTCGCGGTGGTCAGCGCGAGCGACAACATCCCCGACGCCTACCGTTCGGTCGGACCCCAGCTGGCCGACGATCCCGCCGCCGAAGTGCTGGTGATCGGCGGCCCCGCCGCGCCATCGATCGGCCTGTACGCCGCGGGGCTCGCCGTCGCCCTCGGCTCCGCCCGTGTGGTCTATCTCGACGACTTGGCCCAGCGGCTCGAGATCGCGAAATCGCTCGGAGCGGAGCCGATCGAAGGTCCGCGCGACGCCCGGGTCGGACGGTTCCCGATCGTGGTGGAGGCGGCCGGTGGGGCGAAGGCGCTGCGCGCGGCGATCGATGCGGCGGCGTACGACGGTTGGTGCACGAGCGTCAGCGTGCAGTCGCAGGATGTCGCCCTGCCGATTCTGGATATGTACACCCGCTGCTGCACCTTCCACACCGGTCGCGCCCACGTCCGCCCGGTCATTCCCGAGATGCTCGATCTCGTCGCCGCGGGTCGTTTCGATCCCTCGCTGGTCACCACGGTCACGGCCGAGTGGGACGAGGCGGTGGACGCGCTGCTGGAGACGCCGATGAAACTGGTCGCCGTGCGCTGAGCGCCTGTGACGAATCGCACTGTGGGCCCCGGCCGGACCGGCGCCGGGCCGCGGCGAGGGGATCGGAGGCGCGATGCTCGACGCTCGGAGTCGTGCGGACTCGGCTCGACCTGCTCCGATCGGCGTTTCCTCTGCGCAGGTCAGCCGGGGAGTCGGGCCGCGGCCGGGCTCCGCGCCGAGTGGACACCTGTCCGGAATGCCCGGGGGTGGTTTCCCGCCGCGTCGGAATCCCCGCAGGTCGACCGGGTTGCTGACTCAGGGCACCCTTATTAGATTTCGGGAACGAATTCCGCCACACTTATGTTGTGAAAACCGTGGGTTTGCGGAGAGACGACGAAGGAGCCGGTCGCAGGGCCGGCGCCGGGTCGACCGCTGCGCCCGCGGCGGTCGGCGGCGAAGGGCATACCCGAGCGGCCATCGTCCAGCTGCTGCTGGAGGAAGGACCGATCACCGCCACCGCCATCGGGAGCAAGCTCGGCCTGGCCCCGGCGGGCGTGCGCAGGCACTTGGACGCGCTGATCGATTCGGGTCAGGCGCGGGCCAGCCGATCGGCGCCCTGGCAGCAGAAAGGCCGGGGCCGCCCGGCCAAGCAGTACCAGCTCACCGCGGCCGGACGCGGCAAGCTCGGCCACGCCTACGACGATCTGGCCGGAGCCGCCATCCGGCAGCTCGGAGAGATCGGCGGCGAACAGGCCATCACCGAGTTCGCCCGCAAACGAGCACGCACTATCGTGGCCGGGATCGAACCGGTCGGTGAGCACACCACGGAACAGACCGCGGCCAAGGCCGAGGAGATCGCCGAGGCGTTCACCGACGCCGGGTTCGCGGCCACCACCCGCAAGGTGGGCACCGGCGTGCAGATCTGCCAGCACCACTGCCCCGTGGCGCACGTCGCCGAGGAGTTCCCGCAGCTGTGCGCGGCGGAACTCGAGGCGTTCCGCGAGCTGCTCGGCACCCACGTGCAGCGGCTGGCCACGATCGCCAATGGCGACTGCGCGTGCACCACGCACGTGCCGCTGCTCGTCCTGCCCGCCGAACGGACCGCAACTTCAGCACCAACCGCTGCACAGCCCGCAGCGGTACGAACGAACGACTCCGGAAGGAGTGCCGAATGACGACGACCACCGACCAGGTGCAACCGCTCACCCAGGAAGAGGCCATCGCTTCGCTGGGCAAATACGGTTACGGCTGGGCCGATTCGGATGTGGCCGGCGCCAGCGCGCAACGAGGTCTGTCCGACGCGGTTGTCCGCGACATCTCGGCGAAGAAGAACGAGCCGGAATGGATGCTCGAACAGCGGCTGAAGGCGCTACGCATCTTCGATCGCAAGCCCATGCCGATCTGGGGCTCCAACCTCGACGGCATCGACTTCGACAACATCAAGTACTTCGTGCGCTCCACCGAGAAGCAGGCCGCGTCCTGGGACGAGCTGCCCGAGGACATCAAGAACACCTACGACAAGCTGGGCATCCCCGAAGCGGAGAAGCAGCGGCTGGTCGCCGGTGTCGCCGCGCAGTACGAGTCCGAGGTCGTGTACCACCAGATCCGCGAGGACCTGGAGGCCCAGGGCGTGATCTTCCTGGACACCGACACCGGTCTCAAAGAGCACCCGGAGATCTTCCAGCAGTACTTCGGCTCGGTGATCCCCGCGGGCGACAACAAGTTCTCCGCGCTGAACACGGCCGTGTGGTCGGGCGGCTCGTTCATCTACGTGCCGCCGGGCGTGCACGTCGACATCCCGCTGCAGGCCTACTTCCGGATCAACACCGAGAACATGGGCCAGTTCGAGCGCACCCTGATCATCGTCGACGAAGGCGCCTACGTGCACTACGTCGAGGGCTGCACGGCGCCGATCTACAAGTCGGACTCGCTGCACTCCGCGGTGGTGGAGATCATCGTGAAGAAGGGCGGCCGCTGCCGCTATACCACCATCCAGAACTGGTCGAACAACGTCTACAACCTGGTCACCAAGCGGGCCAAGGCCGAGGCGGGCGCGACCATGGAGTGGATCGACGGCAACATCGGTTCCAAGGTCACCATGAAGTACCCGGCGGTCTGGATGACCGGCGAGTACGCCAAGGGCGAGGTGCTGTCGGTGGCGTTCGCTGGCGAGGGCCAGCACCAGGACACCGGTGCGAAGATGCTGCACCTCGCGCCGCACACCTCCTCGACCATCGTGTCGAAGTCGGTGGCGCGCGGCGGCGGCCGGGCCTCCTACCGCGGCCTGGTGCAGGTGAACAAGGGCGCCCACGGGTCGAAGTCGACGGTGAAGTGCGACGCGCTGCTGGTCGACACGATCAGCCGATCCGACACCTACCCCTACGTCGACATCCGCGAGGACGACGTGACCATGGGTCACGAGGCGACCGTCTCGAAGGTCTCCGAGGACCAGCTGTTCTACCTGATGAGCCGCGGCCTCACCGAGGACGAGGCGATGGCCATGGTGGTGCGCGGCTTCGTGGAGCCGATCGCCAAGGAACTGCCGATGGAATACGCGCTCGAGCTGAACCGCCTGATCGAGCTGCAGATGGAAGGAGCCGTCGGCTGATGGCCGTGGAGAACGTAGCCGAAGCCGCCGAGGCTCGTACCCCTGCGATCAACAAGGGCGAGGTCTTCACGTCGTTCGACGTGAACGCCTTCGAGGTGCCTTCCGCCAAGGACGAGGCGTGGCGGTTCACCCCGCTGCGCCGTCTGCGTGGACTGCAGGACGGCACCGCGGTCCGGGACGGCCGCACGAGTGTCGAGGTCGCGGCGGCCGAGGGCGTCACGGTGGAGACGGTCGAACGCTCCGACGCCCGCCTCGGCGAGGCCGGCGTGCCGTCCGACCGCGTTGCCGCGCAGGCGTACTCGGGCTTCGAGCAGGCCACCGTGGTATCGGTCGGCAAGGAGGTCGAGGTCGCCGAACCGGTGACCGTCACGATCACCGGGCCCGGCGAGGGCAAGACCGCCTACGGGCATCTGCAGATCCGGCTGGAGCACTTCGCCAAGGCCACCGTGGTCATCGACCAGCGCGGCAGCGGAATCTACGCGGAGAACGTGGAATTCATGCTCGGCGATTCCGCCAAGCTGACCGTGGTGGCCGTGCAGGACTGGGCCGACGACGCGGTGCACGCCACCGCCCACCACGCGAAGCTCGGCCGCGACGCCACGCTGCGGCACACCTCGGTCACCCTGGGCGGTGATCTGGTGCGGCTGACCGGCCACGTCCGCTACGACGGCCCCGGCGGCGACGCCGAACTGCTCGGCCTCTACTTCGCCGACGCGGGCCAGCACTTCGAGCAGCGTCTGCTCGTCGACCACGCCGTGCCGAACTGCAAGTCGAATGTGCTGTACAAGGGCGCGCTGCAAGGCGACCCGCACTCGCCCAAGGGCGACGCCCGCACCGTGTGGGTCGGCGACGTGCTCATCCGCGCCGCCGCCGAGGGCACCGACACCTTCGAGGTGAACCGCAACCTGGTGCTCACCGACGGCGCGCGGGCGGACTCGGTGCCGAACCTGGAGATCGAGACCGGCGAGATCGTCGGCGCCGGACACGCGTCCGCGACCGGCAGGTTCGACGACGAGCAGCTGTTCTACCTGCGCGCCCGCGGCATCCCGGAGGACGCCGCCCGCCGCCTGGTGGTGCGCGGTTTCTTCCACGAGATCATCCAGAAGATCGCGGTGCCCGAGGTCCGGGAGCGGCTGGAGGCGGCCATCGAGGCCGAACTCGCCGCCATCGGCGCCTGATCAACGACCCCATACCTGGCAAAGGAATTCGAATTCGATGACCACCCTGGAAATCAAGGACCTGCACGTCGAGGTCGCCAATCCCGACGAGTCCGGCGAGCCCATCAAGATCCTCAAGGGCGTGAACCTCACGGTGAAGTCCGGTGAGACGCACGCCATCATGGGCCCGAACGGCTCCGGCAAGTCGACGCTGTCCTACGCGATCGCCGGCCACCCGAAGTACACGGTGACCTCCGGCTCGATCACGCTCGACGGCGAGGACGTGCTGGCGATGTCGGTGGACGAGCGCGCCCGTGCGGGCCTGTTCCTCGCCATGCAGTACCCGGTCGAGGTTCCCGGCGTCTCGATGTCGAACTTCCTGCGCACCGCCGCGACCGCCGTGCGCGGCGAGGCCCCCAAGCTGCGGCACTGGGTCAAGGAGGTGAAGGAGTCGATGAGCGAACTGGAGATCGACGCCGCCTTCGCCGAGCGCAGCGTGAACGAGGGCTTCTCCGGCGGCGAGAAGAAGCGCCACGAGATCCTCCAGCTCGGCCTGCTCAAGCCGAAGATCGCGATCCTGGACGAGACCGACTCGGGTCTGGACGTCGACGCACTGCGCATCGTCTCCGAGGGCGTCAATCGCTACAAGGAGCGCGAGAACGGCGGCATCCTGCTGATCACGCACTACACCCGCATCCTGCGCTACATCCAGCCGGAGTTCGTGCACGTCTTCGTCGGCGGCCGCATCGTCGCCGAGGGCGGCGCCGAGCTCGCCGAGGAACTCGACGCCAACGGCTACGTTCGTTTCACTCAGACCGCTACCGCTGGAGCTTGATATGACCGCTACGGTCCGCACCCTCGACGTGGCCCGTATCCGGGCCGACTTCCCGATTCTGAACCGCACGGTCCGGGACGGGAAACCGTTGGTGTACCTGGACTCCGGCGCGACCGCGCAGCGGCCGATCGAGGTGCTCGAAGCAGAACGCGACTTCCTGATCACCAGCAACTCGGCGGTGCACCGCGGCGCGCACCAGCTGGCCGAGGAGGCGACCGACGCCTACGAGGGCGCGCGGGCCGACATCGCGCGGTTCGTCGGGGTGGACGCGGGCGAGATCGTGTTCACCAAGAACGCCACCGAGTCGCTGAACCTGGTGACCTACGCCTTCGCCGACGACCGGTTCCCGCACCACCTGGGCCCCGGCGACGAGATCGTGATCACCGAGCTGGAGCACCACGCGAATCTGGTGCCCTGGCAGGAGCTGGCCCGCCGCACCGGCGCCACGCTGAAGTGGTACGGCGTGACCGACGAAGGCCGGATCGACCTGGATTCGCTGGAACTGTCGCCCGCCACCAAGGTGGTCGCGTTCACCCACCAGTCCAACGTCACCGGCGCGGTCGCTCCGGTCGAGGAGCTGGTCCGCCGGGCGAAGGCGGTGGGCGCGCTGGTCGTGCTCGACGCCTGCCAGTCGGTGCCGCACATGCCGGTCGACTTCCGCGCGCTCGGTGTGGATTTCGCCGCGTTCTCCGGGCACAAGATGCTCGGCCCCTCCGGTGTCGGCGTGCTCTTCGCTCGCCGCTCGCTGCTGGAGGAGATGCCGCCGTTCATCACCGGCGGGTCCATGATCGAGACGGTCTTCATGGACCACAGCACCTACGCGCCGCCGCCGCAGCGCTTCGAGGCGGGCGTGCCGATGACCTCCCAGGTGGTCGGATTGGGCGCGGCCGTGCGGTATCTGGAAGAGATCGGCATGGACGCCGTCGCCGCGCACGAGCACACGCTGGTCGGCGCGGCGCTGGACGGGCTGGCCGGGATCGACGGCGTGCGGATCATCGGGCCTGCCGAGAACGTCGATCGTGGCGGCGCGGTGTCGTTCGTGGTGGACGGCATCCACGCCCACGACGTCGGACAGATCCTGGACGACGAGGGCGTGGCCATCCGGGTGGGCCATCACTGCGCGTGGCCGCTGCACCGGCGTTTCGGCGTCGCCGCGACCGCACGCGCCTCGTTCGCGGTCTACAACACGCTCGCCGAGGTGGACGCGCTGGTCGCCGCGGTGCGGAAGGCCCAGAGCTTCTTCGGGGTTGCATAAGTCATGCGCATGGAGCAGATGTACCAGGAAGTGATCCTGGATCACTACAAGCACCCGCACCATCGGGGGCTGCGCGAGCCGTTCGGGGCCGAGGTGCACCACGTGAACCCGACCTGCGGCGACGAGGTGACCTTGCGTGTGCAGCTCGACGACAACGGTGACGTCACCGACGTCTCCTACGACGGCCAGGGTTGCTCGATCAGCCAGGCGGCCACCTCGATCCTCACCGATCAGGTGATCGGGCTCCCGGTGCAACAGGCGCTGAAGGTGGTCGACTCCTACAGTGAGATGATCTCCAGCCGCGGCACCATCGAAGGCGACGAGGACGTGATCGGCGACGGCGTCGCCTTGGCAGGCGTCTCGAAATACCCAGCGCGGGTGAAGTGCGCGTTGCTCGGGTGGATGGCGTTCAAGGACGCCGTCCTCAGGATCGGCCCCGAGCAGCCCGCGCCCTCCGCGGAAGAGAACTGAACCGTCCGATGGAAAACGGGGAAGCGTCATGAGTGACACACCGGCCACCGAGCAGACCGAACAGGCCGCGCCGGCCGCCGATTTGCCCGAGCTGTCCGCCGAGGACATCAAACTGCTCGAGGACATCGAAGAGGCGATGCGTGACGTCGTCGACCCGGAACTCGGCATCAACGTCGTCGACCTCGGCCTGGTCTACGGATTGCGCGTCGAGGAGGACAGCACCGCGGTCCTGGACATGACGCTGACTTCGGCGGCCTGCCCGCTGACCGACGTCATCGAGGACCAGTCCCGCAACGCGCTGGTGCGCAGCGGACTGGTGGAGGACTTGAGGATCAACTGGGTCTGGATGCCGCCGTGGGGTCCGGACAAGATCACCGAGGACGGCCGCGAACAGTTGCGCGCCCTCGGCTTCACGGTGTAATTCGCCGCAACTGATGCAGCCGCCGGTAACGCCTGAACAAGGCGCCCGGCGGCTGAGTCGTATCCGCTGCCCGGGCGTTCCCGGCGGAGCGCTCGAGGACGATCATCGACGCGTTCCGACCGGAGCGCGCACGGCCGAATCGACCGGCGTTCCGCTTCCGGCGAAGATGGACGCTCGGAAAAAGGGGATCCTCGCGCGGGTCGGCGCACCCGCCGATGGTGGGAAGTGCCCATTTCGACAAAAGCGCACGGGCCGAATGAAGATTTGAGCTTCGAGTCGTTCGGAACGGGGAGGATCCTCACATGTCGGTGCCGCACAAGGCTGCCCTCGGGCTCGCGGCGGTCTCCGCCGCCACCTGCGCCGTGGTCGGCGCTCCCGCGGGTGCGGCGCATGCGGCGACCTACTATGGCGCGCTGGCGCTGTCGCCCAGCACCGGCGCGGTCACATCGGCGGTGGACTATGCGAGCGCGGCCGCCGCCGATGCCGCGGCACGCGCCCAATGCGGTGTCACCGATTGCCAGACGGTCGTGCAGTTCTGGAACGCCTGCGGGTCTGTCGTGCGCGGCGCCGACGGCAAGCACGGATGGGCGTGGGGACCCACCCGTGCTGAAGCCGAACGCCGGGCCATCGATGTCCTCGGTCCCAGCGCCCCGCCGTTCCCGAGTCTCGGCAGCGCGATTCCCCGGCCCGCGAGCGTGCGCTTGACGGCGTGCACCTCGACCGCCGGGTAGCTCAGCGGCGCAGGACTTTTCGCGCCAGCCAGTTGCCGAAGAACTGGATGCCCTGTACGCCCGCGATGATGATCAGCGTCGCGACGAGCGTGACCTGCCAGTCGAAGCGCTGATAGCCGTAGACGAGGGCGAAATCGCCGAGACCGCCGCCGCCGACAGTGCCCGCCATCGCGGACATGTCCACGATGGCGATCACCACGAAGGTGTAGCCCAGGATCAGCGGCCCCAGTGCCTCGGGGATCAGCAGCGTCAGGATGATGCGCAGCGGTCCCGCGCCCACCGCGCGCGCCGCCTCGATCACGCCGGGATCGACGGTCACCAGGTTCTGTTCCACGATGCGCGCGATGCCGAACGACGCCGCGACGATCATGACGAACGCCGCCGCCTCGGTGCCGATCGTGGTACCGACCACCTCCAGCGTCACCGGGCCGAGCGCGGCGAGCAGGATGATGAACGGGATCGGGCGCACGACGTTGACGAGTACGTTGAGCAGCAGGTTGATCGGCGCGTTGGCCAGCAAACCGCCCTTGCGGGTGGTGTAGAGCGCGGTGCCGAGCAGCAACCCGATGAAGCCGCCGACCACGAACGTGAGCGCCACCAGATAGAGCGTGGTGCCGATCGCTTCGTTCAGCACCGGCCGGAGTTTGTCCCAATCGGTATGCATGGCAACTCCTTTCAGGCCGACCGGCGCTCGAGTTCGGCGACCACCTTGTCGACGGCGTCGTCGGGGCCGTGCAGCGCCAGGGTGAGACTGCCGAAGGTCTTCTCCTGCAGGCTGCTCACCCCGCCGTAGACCACCTCGAACCTGACCTCGGCGTGCGCCGCGGCGGCCAGCGCCGCGCCGACGCCGCGCTCGTCGTCCACGTCGACGGTGATCAACCGGCCCCCATGGCGACCGGCGAGGCGGCGCAGTTCCTTCTCGGAGGGGCGGTTGTGCAGGACGGTCTCGACGAAGGAGCGGGTGGGGGCCGCCTGCGGCGTGGCGAACACCTCGAAGGTGTCGGCGAGTTCCACGATGCGTCCTTCGGCGAGCACCGCGACCCGGTCGGCCACCGCGCGGATCACGTCCATCTCGTGGGTGATGACCACGATGGTGACGCCCAGTTCGCGATTGATCTTGCGCAGCAACCGCAGCACCTCACCGGTCGTCTCCGGGTCCAGTGCCGAGGTGGACTCGTCGGCCAGCAGCAAGGACGGCGACGTGGCCAGCGCCCTGGCGATGCCCACCCGCTGCTTCTGGCCGCCCGACAGCTGATCGGGGTAACTGCGCGCCTTATCGGACAACCCGACGAACTCCAGCAGTTCGGCTACCCGCGCCTTGCGTTCGGCGCGTTTCCAGCCCGCCACCTTCAGCGGATATTCGACGTTTCCCGCGGCCGTGCGGGAACGGAAGAGATTGAATTGCTGGAACACCATTCCGATGTCGCGCCGCAGCCGCCGCACCTGGCGTTCCGGCACGCCGGTGATGGGTGTGCCGGAGATCTCGACCGTGCCGCTCGTCGGCTTCTCCAGCGCGTTGATCAGCCGCACCAGCGTGCTCTTGCCCGCGCCGGAATACCCGATCACGCCGAAGATCTCGCCTTGCTCGATGCGCAGGTCGATGTCGTCGAGCGCCACATTGCGCTGCGCGCCCTTGCCGAAAACCTTGGTGACCGAGCGGAACTCGACGGCGGGAACGGCCGCGTCGCTCACTTGCCGTCGCGGATGGTCTGCTGCACCCGCTGCAGGATCTGCTCGAGTTCCTGGCCGCTGCGCCGCACCTCGACGGCGGTGCCCTTGGTCACCTCGTCGTGCGCCTTCTGCACCTCCGGGTCGTGCCACAGCTCGGCGAGCTGCAGATATACCGGATTGTTCTTGTCCTCGGCGCGGGTGACCAGCGCGTTGATGTACGGCTCCGCGGCGGGGTTCTTCGGATCGTCCTTGTACAGCGCCGAATGCGGATCGATGCCGGAACGCTCCAGGAAGGTGTTGTTGATGATCGATCCGTCGACCGAGGCCAGCGACAGCGCGGTCTGCGCGGCGTCGACGGGGGTGACGCGCACTTTGGACGCGCCCTTGTCGATGTCGGCAGGGGTCGGCGCCTTGGTGTCGGACGACAGTTTCAGCAGCCCGGCGGCTTGCAGCACGAACAGTGCCCGTGCCTGATTGGTGGGGTCGTTCGGGATCGCGATCTCCGCGCCCTGCGGAATGTCGGCCGGCGACTTGTGCTTCTTCGAGTAGAGACCCAGCGGCACGATGTAGGTGGAACCGATCGGCGTCAGGGTGTCGTTGTTCGCGACGTTGTAGGCCCCCAGGAATTGCAGATGCTGGAAGAGATTGATGTCGATCTGTTTCTGCGACAGCGCGAGATTCGGTTGCTTGTAGTCGGAGAAGTTGGTGATCCGCAGCGTGATGCCCTTGTCCTTGGCGCGCTGCTCGAAGACGTCCCAGGAGTGATCCTTGTCGGTGGTGCCGATGCGCACTACCTTGTCCGAGGAAGCGTCGTCACCGCCGCAGCCGGTCAGGGTCAAGGCCGCGGTCGCTACCAGGACCGGGATCGCCAGTACCCGATGGAATTTCACTCGTGCTCCCGATTACTCGTCGCGATATGACCCGGTAATCCAAGCGACGGGGCGCGGCGGGCGACAACGGTTTCGATTGTGGTGAGCGAAACCCTCCGCACGAACTGAACGAGCGTCTAATTTGCTGATAATGCGCTCGCGTCTCCGGCTGTTGCTGATCCCGCTCGTGTCCGTGTTGGCCGTCGCCGCGGCAGGCTGCGGTGGTGAAGACCGATCCGACGCGGTCCGCATCGGGGTCAACGATCTGTCGCTGCCGCACTGGGAGGTCTACCGCAAGAAGGCGGCGGAGCAGGGCATCACGGTGGAGTTCACCAATTTCACCGACTACAACCAGCCGAATCCGGCCCTGGCGCAGGGGCTGAAACTCGCGCAGCTCTATCACGACCCCGACGTCGAGGCCGCGGTCCGCGCGGAAACCGGATACCACGGCATCTTCAAAACCAACAGCCCGGCCGATCTCCAGGCGACGCTCGCCGAACTGGAGGCTCGGTTCCGGAAGTAGGGAACCTGCCCCGCGCCCTCCCGGCCTGCCGAACCACGAATCGGTCCTGCCGATGGGCGGGTCGGCGGAGCCACGGGCGACCGGTAGCGCGGTTTCGGATGTGCCTGAGCGGGAATCGCGTCGGAGAGCTGACGCCAAGGAGGTCTCCGTGCCGGACGGGAACACTGCGAGCCCGCATCGGGTCGTGATCGTCGGGAGCGGGTTCGCGGGGTTCACCTGCGCCCAGAAGCTCTGCCGCATCGTGGCCAAGGCGAACCGCGACATCGAAATCGTGCTCGTCACGCCCAACGACTACATGCTCTATACGCCGCTGCTGCCGGACGTGGCCGGTGGCCTGATCGACCCTCGGTTCGTCGCCATCTCACTGGCGGATTCGCTGCCGCAGGTCCGGTTGGTGGTGGCGAACGCTCGGTCGGTGGATCTGCGGAACAAGACGCTCACGGTGGCGAGTGAGCATCATCCGCCGCGGCAGTTGTCGTGGGATCGGCTGGTGCTCACGCCCGGGTCGGTCACCCGCCTGTTCGACATACCCGGCCTGGCCGAGCACGCGCGCGGGCTCAAGACCGTCGCCGAGGCGCTGTACCTGCGCGAGCAGCTGCTGCGCCAGCTCGAACTCGCCGACGACGAGGAGGACCCCGAGGTGCGGCGGGCGCGCCGCACCGTGGTGGTCGTGGGGGCGTCCTACGCGGGCACCGAACTCGTCGCGCAGTTGCGCGCCCTCGCCGACGCCTACGCCGCGCGCCGCGGGTTCGACCCCGCCGAAGTGCGTTTCCTCCTGCTCGACACGGCGCCCAGGGTGATGCCCGAGGTCGGCGAGCGGCTCAGTGACAAGGTGCTGAAGGTACTGCGCAAACGCGGCATCGAGATCCGGCTGGAGACCTCGCTGACGAAACTCGACGAGAACTCGGTCGTGCTCACCGACGGCACGGTGGTGCCCACGCGCACGGTGGCCTGGGTGACGGGTGTAACCGGCGCACCGGTGCTCGGCACGCTCGGCTTGCCGCTGGAGAAGGGCCGCTTGGTCGTCGACGCGAAACTGAACGTGCCCGGCCACCTGGACGTCTTCGCGGGCGGCGACGCGGCGGCGGTGCCCGACCTCACCAAGCCGGGCCGGATCACTCCGCCCACCGCGCAGCACGCCACACGCCAGGGCAAGACGCTGGCCAGGAACGTCGCGGCGAGCCTGGGCATCGGCACGGCCGCCGACTACAAGCACCGCGACATGGGTCTGGTCGTCGACCTCGGGCCGCGCTTCGCGGTCGCCAACCCGATGGGCATCCGCCTGTCCGGCCTGCCCGCCAAGGCGGTGACCCGCGCTTACCACACGTTTGCCGTGCCGCGAGCGGTCAACCGCTGGGCGATCACGGTCTCCTACCTGACCATCGCGGTCACACCCCGCCCTCTCGCTCTCCTGGGGCTCGTCAGTCACGAGGAAGCCAGCTTCGGCGCCAGCGAGGGAATTTCCGCCAACTCGGGATGAGTGAGAGCCGTCTTCGTGACGGCGCGGAGGCGACCGGCCGCTTCCCCGCCGAACCCGTGCGGTGGGGCGGCGGCAGCGGAGATGATTCGGGGGTGGACGAGATGACCTATCGGCGATCGCGTGTCGGGCTGCACGCGGTCGCGGAGTTGCTGATCGCCGGGCCGCAGTATCGAGAATTCGGCACCATTCGGTTGGCAGTCGTGCACCGGGGTTTCGCAGGCGTGCGTTGGCCGGTTTCGGTGGTCGGGGAGGAACTGGTGTGGCCGGGAGGGCGGGTGCGGCTGAAGGGGACGTATCGGGAGGTTGCCGAGGCCGCGGGTTTCGAACCCGGGCCGCCGGAAGGGGTGTATGCGGACACCACCGGCGTGGATCCCGATGCGGCGATCGAAGTGGATTCCTCGGCGGTCGGGCTGATCGAGGACTGGTTCGCGCTGGGGGACAAGGCGTTGCGGTGCCTGGCGTCCGGCGTGACACCGGTGCTGTGGCCGGAGCATTTCGATCTGTCGAGCACAGTCGACGAGGTGAACTACGGGGTTTCGCCGGGAGACGACGCTCATCCGGGGCCCTACGCCTACATCGGGCCGTGGACTCCGCGAACCGGCGACTTCTGGAACGCGCCGTTCGGCGCGCTCCGGCCCCGCACCGCGGTGAACACCGTCGCGGCCCTGCTGGAGTTCTTCGAAGAGGGCAGGCAGCGCGCGGCACAAGACTGATTCGGCGGTCGTGGCGGCCCCGCCGGAGGAAGATCAGGCGCCCTTGCGAGCCGGAGCCTTTTTGGCCGCCTTCTTCGCAGGCGTCTTCTTCGCCGCGCTCTTGGACGCGCCGCTCTTGGACGCGCTGCTCTTGGCTGCCGTGCTCTTGGCGGCGCCGCTCTTGCCTCCGGCGCTCTTGGCCGCGGCCTTCTTCGCGGCCTTCTTCGGCTCGGCCCCGTCGCCGCCCGCCGTCCTGCGCCCGCTGGCCTCCAGGCTGCGCTGCAACGCGGCGACCAGATCGACCACCTCGGCGTCCATCCCGCTCGGCGCGAGCTCCGGCTGTTCGGGCACCTTGCCGGTTCCGCTGGCGATCGCCTCGTCGAGCAGGCGTTTGAGCTCGATCTGGTACTCGTCGGTGAACTGCTCCGGATCGAAGTCGTCGGACATGGCCTCGACGAGCGTCTCGGCCATCTTGATCTCCTGCGGTCTGGGCTCGGCGACACCGTCGAGGGATTCGAACTCCACGGAGCGGACCTCGTCGGGCCACAGCAGCGTCTGAATCACCAGGATGCCGTCGCGCACGCGCAGCGCGGCAAGCCGGGTCTTTTGCCGCAACGTGAAGTACACCAGGGCGGTGCGTTCGATCTGCTCCAGCGTCCGGGCCAGCAGGACGTAGGCCTTCGGCGTGCTGGAGTCCGGTTCCAGGTAGTAGCTCTTTTCGAAGAGGATCGGGTCGATCTGGTCCGACGGCACGAACTGCAGCACCGGTATCTCGTGCTTCTCCGCTACCGGCAACTTCGCGAAGTCCTCGTCGCTGAGCACCACCTTGTCGCCGTCCGGCGACTCGTAGGCCTTGTCGATCTCGGTGTACTGGACGGATTGGCCGCACACGCTGCAGACGCGGTCGTATTTGATCCGGCCTCCATCCTTGGCGTGCACCTGATGGAACCGGATGTCGTGGTCCTCGGTGGCGGTGTACACCTTCACCGGAACGTTCACCAGCCCGAATGCGATCGAGCCCTTCCAGATCGACCTCATACCCCCATCATGGCCGAAGCCCACCGGCCGCGCGAGGGAACCGGAACTCCGAGTGTCGCGGCCGCGACACGCCGACGCAGCTGTCCCGGGAGCGCGGCGAACAGTGCGCTCATCGCCGCGACCGTGCCGGCGAGGTCGGTGCGGCCGGACAGATACGCGCGTTGCGCGTCCGGGGGAAGCGCGAAGAACGTGTCGAAGAACAGCGGGAGATCGCCGGGCGGCAACGCCAGTAGCGCGCGTAGTCCGGCGCGGCGCAACCGGTGGACGACGCGCGCCGTGGCGGGCCACACGTCCCGGCCCGCGGCCACCGCGTCGGCAGCGGCCAGCGCGGCGCCGACGCTGTATCCGGTCGCCGGATGCAGGAAGCCGCCCGCGGCTCCGAACCTGCGTGATCCCGGACGGCCTCCTTGCACCGGAAAACGGACGTGCTCCACGGGTTCGTCACCGGTGAGCCGGACATCCCTGGCGCGGAGCCGCTCGCACAAGCGTGCCCGCAGTTGTGCGCCGGTCAAGGCCGGACGGCCGGCCAGACAGGTTTCCTCGAGCAGCACCCGCTCGTCGTCCAGCGGAACGGCGTAGAGGAACGAACGCGGCGCGTCCGGGGCGGCGCCGTTGTCCGGACGCCAGTCCATGAACAGCGGTTCGAGCCCGGCGCAGCGCCGGGCGTCCACGATGACGCCATAGGCGGTCTGCTCGGCCCGGGCGGGCGAGCGGGCGAGTCCGCGCGCGTCCACCACCCGGCCGCCGGTGATAGTCGCGCCGGACGCCAAGGTCACCCGGTCCGGGCCGACATCGATCGCGCGCTCGGAGATTACATTCGCGTCGGCCAGGTGCAGCGACCTTTGCAGTCGTGGGGTGTCCAGCACCACGTACGGGCGGTCCAATTGGTGAGCGCGCGTTCCCCACGCCATCGGCCGGGGCACCGTCGCCGCGACGACCTGAGGCGACAGCCAATCAGGCAGTTCGTCGGCCCACATTGCATAGGTGGCCGTCCAGCGGCGCTCCGGCGCGGGATCGACCACGGTGACCGTGAGTCCGCGCTCCACTGCGCGGTGTGCGAGGGCGCGTCCGGCGGGGCCGAGCCCGCAGACGACCACGTCCGGCTTCATGCCGGGCTCGTCCGGATCCGCGGAAGCGTGTTGCGATGCATGGGTTCGAGCCTCTCATCTGCTCACTGGAGCGTCGCGCAGCCACGGCGTCGAACACGTTCCGGCGCGGAGGTCCGGACCCGCGAAGTGAACGTTTCGCGAAAGCTGTCGCGGGTCCGGATCGCCCGCCCCGCGGGCGGAAGTGCGTCCGTCCTGGCTCGGTTGCCTTCCCATGCCGGAGCGTGCAGGCAGGTGGCGGGACCGGGTGCACCGACGGAATGTGTTCGGGCTCACCGCAGTTTGTCCCGCGTTGCTAGGATGCCGGGGCGCTGGCGTACGCATCCGGCTCCGGTGCCGAGTGTCAGGTGTCGGCGCACCGGCGTGCCGCGGATGGCACGCCGGGCAGGTTGCCGACCGGCGACCGCTGGAGTCCGAGCGCGAAAGCGGCACGACCGGAACGAGTTAGGGGTATACGGAGTGTTCGAACTGACCAGGCGGCGCAGCCGGTGGATCCTGGCCGTGTTCGTGGTGCTCGCACTGGCGATGGGCACGCTGAGCGCGACGCTGTTCGACAAAGTGCAGGGCGGCGGGTATATCGACCCCGACAGCGAATCGAGCCGGGCGACCGCGGTGCTGCGCGACACCTTCGGCGAGGCCACCCCGAATTTCGTGCTGCTGGTGCAGACTCGCCGGTCGGTGGACGACGACGCCGCGGCCACCGCGGCGACGAATCTGGTCACCGATCTGAAGTCGGAGTCCGGCGTCGCGGGCGTCACGTCGTATTGGACCGACAAATCGCCCGCGCTGCGCAGCACCGACGGGACCAAGGGCCTGATCGTGGCCAGCATCCTCGGTGAGGAGGCCGACGTCGACAAGCGGGTGGGCGATCTCGCCGACCGATTCGGCGGCACTCACGGCCCGCTCGAGGTGCGCGTCGGCGGCTACGCCATGCTGCTGCACGAGACGGTGCAGCAGAGCGAGAAAGACGTCGTGCTGGGCGAATCCATCGCATTCCCGGTCACGCTGATCGCCCTGCTGCTGGTGTTCGGCGGCCTGGTCGCCGCCAGCCTGCCGCTGGTGGTCGCGATGATCACGGTGATGATCACCATGGGCGCGCTGTGGCTGATCGCGAGCGTCACCGATCTGGCGGCCACCGCGACCAACGTCGCCACCCTGCTCGGCCTCGGCTTGGCGATCGACTACAGCCTGCTGATCATCAGCCGCTACCGCGACGAACTGGTCGCCGGTCAGCAGCCAGCCGCCGCGGTGGCCGCCACCATGCGCTCGGCGGGCCGGACCGTCGCGTTCTCGGCTGTCACCGTCGCCGTCGCGCTGTCGGGCCTGCTGTTCTTCCCGCTGCTGGCCGTGCGGTCGATGGGCTACGCGGGCCTGGCCGTGGCGGTGATCGCCGCGACGGTGTCGCTGACCGTGCTGCCCGCGATCCTGTTCCTGCTCGGCACCAAGATCGACAACGGCCAGCTGTGGTGGTTCCTGCGCGCGGCCCGTCCCGCACCCGGCGAGGGCGCCTGGCACCGCTTGGCGCGGTTCGTGATGATGCGGCCGGTGCCGATCGGCCTCGGGGTCACCGCCCTGCTGCTCGTGCTCGGCGCGCCGTTCCTCGGAGTGAATCTCGGCTTCCCCGACGAACGGTCGCTGCCGGAGTCGATGAACAACCGCCAGGTCACCGAGACCATCCAGCGCGACTTCGCCGCCACCGAGCAGAACGGGCTGTTCGTAGTGCTGCCCGAAAGCGCTTACAGCGCCGCAGGCTTGGACGCCTACGCTCGTGAACTGTCGGAGATCGAGGACGTCCGCCGGGTCGACACCGTCACCGGCAGTTACAGCCACGGCGGTCTGCTCGTCGCGCCGACCGCGGCCGCCGACCGCTTCCGCGCCGAGAACGCCGCCTATCTGACGGTGGTCCCGGACACCACCGATCCCACGGTGCTGGATCGGATCGCCGCCGACGTGCGCGCGACGCCCGCCGCCTCGCCGGTGCTGGTCGGCGGCGTGGCGGCGGCCAACACGGACGCGATCGGCTCGGTCGTCTCGGCGCTGCCGTACGCGCTGGCCTTCGTCGTGCTGATCATGGTGGTGGTCCTGTTCCTGCTCACCGGAAGCGTCGTGCTGCCGCTGCTGGCCGTCGTGCTCAGCTTCCTGAGCCTCACCGCGACCTTCGGCGCGCTGGTCTGGATCTTCCAGGACGGGCACCTGTCCGGGTTGCTCGGCTTCACCGTCACCGGCGACCTGCCGCCGACCGTCCCGGTGATGCTGTTCGGCGTCGCGTTCGGTCTCGCCATGGACTACCAGGTGTTCCTGTTGGCCCGCATCCGCGAGGAATACGTGCGCACCAGGTCCAACGCGCTGGCCGTCACGTCCGGACTCGAGCGGATCGGCCGGATCGTCACGGCCGCCGCCGTCCTGATCTCGCTGGTCTTCCTCGGCTTCCTCGCCTCGGACATCACCTTCATGAAGGCATTCGGCATCGGGCTTCCGCTCGCCGTGCTGGTGGACGCGACGCTGGTGCGCGGCTTCCTGTTGCCCGCGGCGATGGAGTTGCTCGGCCACTGGAACTGGTATGCGCCCGGCCCGCTGCGCCGACTGCACGAGCGGTTCGGAATCGAGGAGGCTCCTGCTGCTCCGGCGACCGCGGGGCGCGAGGACTGGCTGCAGCCCGTCCGGCTCTGATTTCAAGGCGATCGGGCGAACTCGATCGGGTAGGGCCGCTCCGGCGGCTCGCGTCGAACTGCACGCCGAGTGGGTTGACGGCCGCGATCACGCCGACTGCCACCCCATCGAGACGGCGGGCAAACTCACCGGTCTGTGGGCTGCGTCTACGCGGCAGAGCTGGTGTACCCCGCCGAGGGCGGCGCGGTGATGCTCACCCAGTTCGTGCTCGGCATGGCCGACTAGGGCTGGGCCGCCGCGGCGAAGGGCCGGTTCACCGACGCCGACCTCGCGCTGCGTCCGGCAGTTACCTGAAGGGCTATGCCACCGGCAAGTGGAAGGACGGCAGCGAGAAGGAATTCGTGGTGGTGACGCTGGCGACGGCCACCGGCGCGGTCGACGCCACGGCCGTCGAGAGTACCTGCGCTACCGGCACGCCGACACCATCGGCGCATTGGCGTTCCGCTAGCGCAGGCGGCTCCCGTTCGCGGTCAGATTCCGCCCGTGGAGAGCAGCCCGCCGTCCACCCGGACCGTCTCGCCGGTGATCCACGCCGCCTCGTCGGAGGCCAGGAATCCGATCAAGCGCGCCACGTCCTCCGGGCTGCCCAGCCGCTTCATCGGGTACACGCTCGCGGCGCGCTCCTCGTCGGTCGAGTACAGCGCGTCGGCGAACTTCGTCTTGATCACGCCCGGCGCGACCGCGTTCACCCGGATCTTCGGCCCCAGCTGCCAGGCGAGCTCACCGGTGAGATGGATCAGCGCGGACTTGGACGCGCCGTAGGCGGCGATCACGCCGGTCGAGCGGATGCCGGCGACGCTGGCCACGTTGACCACGGCGCCGCCGTGGTCGCGCATCCACGCCTTGTACGCCTCCTGGATGTAGCCGAGGGCCGCGACCACGTTCACGTCGAAGATCTTGCGCACGGCATCGAGGTCGGCGTCCATCAGGGAGCCGAAGACCGGGTTGATGCCGGTGTTGTTGATCAGGACGTCCAGCGAACCGAACTCCGTGACCGCGCGTTCGACCGCGGCGGACCGATCCTCGGCGACGCCCGAGTTGCCCGCCAGAGCGACGACCTGACCCTGGTGCCCCAGTTCGCGCAGCTCCGCGGCGGCTTCGTCCAGCGGATCCTTCTTCCGCGCGGTGATCAGCACGTTCGCGCCGCGGGCGAGCAACTCCGCCGCGACCGCCTTGCCGATGCCACGGCTGGCCCCCGTGACCAGAGCGCTCTTGCCCAATAGATCGGTACTCATGGCATCGCACGGTAGCGCAGGCCACCGCGGGGGCCGTTATCGCCGTCACATGCGGGGTGCTGGTATGCGGGCGCACCCTGCGCCCCGGGTAAAATCGGTGGTTCTTGTGCGCGTCGGGTCGCACAATCGAGCACGCGTCCAGCACCACGATCCGCGAGGAGAAGTTTGTGATCACCGCGACCGACCTGGAGGTCCGGGCCGGAGTCCGCACCCTGCTGTCCGCTCCCGGACCGGCGCTTCGGGTACAGGCGGGCGACCGGATCGGGTTGGTCGGGCGCAACGGCGCGGGGAAGACCACCACGCTGCGCATCTTGGCAGGCGAGGGGGAGCCGTACGCGGGCAAGATCCTGCGCTCCAGCGATATCGGTTATCTGCCGCAGGATCCGCGCGAAGGCAACCTCGACGTGCTGGCCCGCGACCGGGTGCTGTCCGCGCGCGGCTTGGACACGCTGATCCGGGAGATGGAGAAGCAACAGGCGCTGATGGCCGAGGTCGCCGACGACAAAGAGCGGGAGAAGGCGGTTCGCAAGTACGGTCGGCTCGAGGAACGCTTCTCGGCGCTGGGCGGTTACGTCGCCGAGAGCGAGGCGGCGCGCATCTGCCACAGCCTGGGTCTGCCCGATCGCGTGCTCGGTCAGCCGCTGCGCACCTTGTCCGGTGGACAGCGGCGCCGAATCGAATTGGCGCGCATCCTGTTCGCCGCCTCCGACGGCAGCGGCGGGCGGTCGGACACCATCTTGCTGCTGGACGAGCCGACCAACCATCTCGACGCCGACTCGATCACCTGGCTGCGTGGTTTCCTGCAGAACCACGACGGCGGCCTGATCGTCATCAGTCACGACGTGGACCTGCTCGCCGACGTGGTGAACAAGGTGTGGTTCCTGGACGCGGTGCGCGGCGAGGCCGACGTCTACAACATGGGCTGGAAGAAGTACCTGGACGCGCGCGCCACCGACGAGCAGCGCAGGCGGCGGGAACGCGCGAACGCCGAGAAGAAGGCGAGCGCGCTGCGCGCCCAGGCGGCCAAGCTCGGCGCCAAGGCCACGAAAGCGACTGCGGCACAGAACATGGCCAAGCGCGCCGATCGCCTGCTGGCCGAACTCGATGATGTGCGCGTCGCCGACAAGGTCGCCAGGATCAAGTTCCCCGAACCCGCCGCCTGCGGCAAGACGCCGCTGATGGCGGAGAACCTGACCAAGGTCTACGGCTCGCTGGAGATCTTCACCGGGGTCGACCTCGCGATCGACCGCGGTAGCCGGGTGGTGGTGCTGGGGCTCAACGGCGCGGGAAAGACGACGCTGCTGCGCCTGCTCGCCGGGGTCGAGCAGCCGACGGCGGGTGGTCTGGTGCCGGGACACGGTCTGAAGGTCGGTTACTTCGCCCAGGAGCACGACACCCTGGACGACAACGCCACCGTGTGGGAGAACATCCGCCACGCCGCGCCGGACGCGGGTGAGCAGGAGCTGCGCGGCCTGCTCGGCGCGTTCATGTTCTCCGGCCCACAGCTCGACCAGCCCGCGGGCACGCTCTCAGGCGGTGAGAAGACCCGTCTCGCGCTGGCCGGACTGGTCTCCTCGGCGGCGAACGTGTTGCTGCTGGACGAGCCGACGAACAATCTCGACCCCGTGTCGCGGGAGCAGGTGCTCGACGCCTTGCGCACCTATGCGGGCGCGGTCGTGCTGGTGACCCACGACCCGGGTGCGGCGGAGGCGTTGTCTCCGGAACGTGTGATCCTGCTCCCGGACGGGACAGAAGACCATTGGTCGGCCGAATATCTGGAACTTATTCAGCTTGCGTGAGATTCATCACAGGTACCCGTTGATCACGGCCTGCTGAGTGCTTAGCCTGGAAAGACGCTGCTCGGCGACTCGGAGGAAGCCATGAGCGACAGGCCACAGAGCAAGGCCACATTGGGTAAGGGCACACGCGTCACCGGCAAGTCACGCGATCGCCTACAGACCCAGCTGAAGAAACAGTACGAGGCCGGTGCGAGCATCCGGTCACTGGCGCGGTCCACCGGCCGCTCCTACGGTTTCATCCACAACGTCCTGGTGGAGTCGCATGTGCAACTCCGCAGCCGGGGTGGAGCCAATCGCCGCAAGAGCCCATAGCGCCACAACGGCGTGATGTGCCGCCGGACGGCTACGCGGCCGCCCCGGGCGGAGCCCCAACCGGATCGACGTCGACGCCCCCGAACTGGATGTCTACCTCGCC
Organism: Nocardia sp. NPDC004260; assembly: GCF_053603155.1. Classification (NCBI taxonomy): domain Bacteria; kingdom Bacillati; phylum Actinomycetota; class Actinomycetes; order Mycobacteriales; family Nocardiaceae; genus Nocardia; species Nocardia sp. NPDC004260. Next base: position 63,379 of record NZ_JBSGEZ010000002.1, read on the forward strand.
GAGCTGCACAGCGGCGTCGATGCCCAGGTCTTCGGGCGTATGTCGGCGATCGAGCGGAGCCGCAACGTAATTCGGCGGCGCTCGCCTGTTGGTCGACCGCGCCGGACGGCGCGGGACCTGTCCGGGTTTCGGCTGCTGTTGTGATCCGGTGGACCGCCGCTGTGCGGCGAATGCGGGGCAGCCGTTGCCGCACACTGTGGCGTTCCCGGTCTCGGTATCGTGCCGCGGACCTGTGACCGGGTTCAGTAGCCCTCCACCATGCCGTCACCGTCCACCAGCAGGTTGGCCAGGCTGCGAAAGATCGGCAGCCCGGTCTTGATCTCCAGGTAGGCGAACTGGCCCTGCGGGTTGACCTCCAGGAAGTAGTACTCGCCATCACGGCCGAGCCGAATGTCGAGCACGCCGAAGGACAATCCGAGCGCGCCCATCAGCGTGGCCAGTGACTTGCTCACCGAGGCGGGCAGGTGATCGTGCGCGAAATCGACCGACGTGTCCAAGCGGGAGTCGACCTTGCCGACGCCCGCTTGGGAGTCGATGCGCACGGTCCATTCGACCCCGTCCACCCACACCACGCGCAGATCGCAGGTCGCGTCGACGTAGTCCTGAAAGGTGGTCGGCGCCGAACGGATCGCGGCCAGCCTGCCGAAATCGTCCCTGGAGATGATCCTGGTCTCGGCGAACTCCGCCCGGCTGGTGCCGGTGCGCTTGTAAACGACCGGGCCGGGCCGGGATTCGACGAAACTGCGCGCCTCGTCCGGATCGTTGGTGATCAACGTTTCCGGTACCGCGAACCCGGCCCGCAGCGCCGTCTCCAGCTGGACGATCTTGCGTGCCGCGGTGCGGTCGGCGCCCGGGTCGTTGACCCAGTGAGCGGGGATGGACCAGAGCAGCCCTTGAATGAATCCGTCGCACTCCGCCTGGCGAAACTCGTTGTCCGAGGCGCGGACACCCGCGGGCACCCGCGCGGGATGCGGGCGCCGCCACCACACCGACCGCACGTCGTCGAGGCCGATCAGGTGCGACAGCGAGCGTGTGGTGCCGAGCCGGTCCAGCCGGAAGCTGCCGGACTCCTGGGGGAAATCGCGCAGGTCGAGGTGGATCGGGCCGAGCCCGTGGTGTTCTCGCAGCGTCGCCGCCATCGCGGTGGCGTGTAGATCATCGGATTCGGACACGATCAGGACCGAACCGCGCCGGCGTGCGGCCATCCGCCTGCCGCTCAGTCGAGGCTGTCGCAGTTGATGCCGTCGTCGCTGCCGTTCATCGACTTGGTCTGGCAGTAGGTGAACGTCGCACCGCCCGCACCCGGGCAGTCGACGAGTTGCAGCCGGTCTGCCCAGGTTTCGGTGAGCCGGCGCAACTGCTCGTCGCCGAGCGCCTCCGACGGTGACTCCGGGATGGTCATCGGCCGATCGACCAGGTCGATCCGCAGCCTGCGGGTGAAATCGGCGGTGGCGCCCGCGCGAATGTCCACCAGCACCGGGCGCCCGTCCTGATCGGCTTGCGGCGCCGCGGAATCGACCACGCGCAGGACATCGGACCGACTGAAGGTCCACGTTCCCTCGGCGACGCGCACGCTGATCTGCCGGTCCGATTCCGCGACCAGCAGACCCTGGAGCGGGGGAACGCGCTCACCCCTCGGCGTCGTCCCGGGAAGGTGGATTGCGTCGGTCATAGCCGTTTCTCCGATCTGCTCGCGATTTGCCACGACCCCCAAGCGTGTGAGCGATCATATCGCGATGGGCGGCGTTATCGGCTCGGATCGCGAGAATTCCCGGCCTGTGGCAAACCGAATTCCGATCCATAACGCCCGAGTACCGAAAGTTTTCCGGTAGCCTGGAAATGTTGAGATGGCAATCGAGAAGCTAATCTCACGTGCGGCGCGGATGATGCTCATAGCCCGATATTGGCGGCTGTGCATCTGTACTCTCGTCCTGCTCGGCGCAGGTGGCCCGCGACCACCGCTGCTGTGCGGCATCGTATTTCCTCCCGCGCCGCACCGTGCTCGACTCGCTCCGAATTGATTGCCCGCGAACGGATCCGGAGGGGCGCCGACTTCACTTCCGGTTCGCGTTGCGCTCCGCCCACCAAGCGGGGGCGTCGACGAAGTGGTTGTCGAACTCGTTCTGAGCGGCGGCGAGATCGGTCATCGGGGATTCGCCCGCGGCGATTCGTTCCAGCAGTCGGAAGTACTCGAAGCGCTGCACGCCGGGCGTGAGCGCGATGAGGATCCGTGCCGTGCTGTCCGGTGCGGCGCCGAAGGCGTGCCGCATGAATTTCGGGACCACGATCGAACCACCCGCGCCGACGGTGACGATGCGGTCACCGGCGAGCAGTTGCAGTTCGCCATCCGCGACATAGAACAGCTCGTCGGAAAGCGTGTGATAGTGCGGCGCCGCACCGTCCGCTCCACGGTCCATCTCGACCTCGAGTGTGCTCAGCCCCCCGCCCGCCTCCTCCGCGTCGATCAGCAGGCGCATGGTGACCGACGTGGTACGCAGGGTCTCCGCATCCTGCGGCTGACGGATCGCGACGTCCTTGCGTGGCGCGGGAATGGTCATCGGAGCCTCCGAATTAGTTCGGTGATTGATAATTCGCTACCGAACTATATCGTGCCGAATAAGATCCTGTCCATGACCGAGCGGAAAACGGACGCCGTGGACGCGATCGTGGCGCAGTGGCGGCGGGAACGACCCGACCTGGATCTGGAGGCGATGGCCGTGGCCGGACGTCTGGGCAGGCTGTTGCTGGTGGCGCAGCGTGAGATCGAGGCGGTGTTCGGCAAACACGGCCTCCAGCGCGGCGAATTCGACGTACTCGCCGCGCTCCGTCGTTCGGGCGCGCCGTTCGAACTCAACCCGTCGGTGCTGGCCGACACGCTGATGTTGTCCAGGGCGGGCATGACCGGACGGCTGGACCGGCTGGAGTCGGCGGGACTGGTGCGGCGCGTCGCGGACGCGCGGGACCGCAGGGCGGTGCGCGTCGGCCTCACCGAGGCAGGACGGGAACTGGTCGACACCGTGGTCACCGAGCACACCGCGAACGAGAAGCGGATGCTGTCCGTGCTCACCGCGGGGGAACGGCGGGAACTGGACCGACTCGCGCGAATTCTGCTCAGCAGCATGGAACCGGACACGTAGCCGCGGTAGCTCACGCACCCTTCGATCCGCCGAATCAGGGTCTACATGGGGCAACTCGTGCCGCGATGAGGTAGCTCGATACTCGTGCCGAGCGGGCGCTCCTGCTCTACGTTGAGATTCCGTACCGAAGGGGTCGGTGCGGTGGGCAAGGAGGCCTCGATGATCGACATCATCACTCTCCGCGGCACCGGGGAGCCGCGCAACTCCGACGGAACGCCCGCGGGCATGCTGCACGACGTCGTGAAACTACTCGACACCGGGAAGTTCAGCTGCTTCGAACCGGATTGGCCCGCTTCCGTCGGCCCCGTGCCGGAGGTCTGGGGTCCTTCGCTGGAGACGTCGGTACGGCTCGGCATCGCCGCCGGAGTGCGAGCGATCCAGGACTCGCCGAACGTCTGTGGCCTGCTGAGTTATTCGCTCGGCGGCATCTGCGCCAGCCGGATCCTGGAGGGCGTTCGGTCCGGGAAGTACAAGAACACCGACGGAACGCCGCTGGAGATCGCCTTCGTGGTGAACATCGCCAACCCGTTGCGCCGAGCCGGGCAGTCGGTCGGAAACCTCTGCCCGGCGAATACGTTCGGCCTGCACGGGCAGCGCGGCGCGTGGCCCGCGTCGATCGACGTGCGCGAGTACGCGAATCCCGGCGACATCATCACCGCGTCGCCCGCGGATTCGCCGTTGCGCGTCATCGACGTGGGTATCTCGCCGTTCTCGTTCGTGGAGGGCGCTCGGATCGGCGACGTCGCGCCGCAGATCTTCGCCGAACTGCTCGAAGTCCTGCTGCGCGACCCGATCGCGAACCTCGAGCGCTACACGACGGCCGTACGCGGCGTCATCGGCTATCTGACCCCGTGGCCCGACGGTCAGCACGTGCTCTATTCCGGACGGAACATGCCGGGGACGAACGTGCTGTGGACTACGCACGCCGCGGAGTACCTCAACGCGGCGTACTAGCCGCCCTCACTGCTTGCGCCGGACCGACGCCTCGACCAGATCCAATACGGCGGAAAGGTTCTCGTTGGTGTGGCCGGAGGCGATCCGGGCGATCAAACCGTCGAGGACGAGGTCGAGGTAGCCGAGCAGCACGTCGGTAGGCACGTCGTCGCGCAGCGCGCCCGCGGCCTTACGACGTTCCAGTCGGGCCAAGGTGGCGGCGGTGAGTTCGGCCGAACGCTGGGTCCAGCCCGCCCGGAATTCGGGATCGGTGCGCAGCCTGCGGGCGATCTCCAAACGCGTTCCGAGCCAGTTGAACTGCTCGGGGTGGGCGAGCATGTCGCGCATCACCTGCACGATGCCCTGGTTGGCCGCGACATCGGCCATGCGTTCGGCGTCTTCCTGGGCGAGGGCGAGGAACAGCGCGTCCTTGTCCCGGAAGTGGTGGAAAATCGCTCCTCTGGACAGCCCGATCTCTTCCTCGAGGCGGCGCACGGTGGCGCCGTCGTAGCCGTACTCGGCGAAGCAGCGGCGTGCTCCGTCGAGGATCTGGCTGCGCCGGGCGGCGAGGTGATCGTCACTGACCTTGGGCACGGAATCCTCCAGCGGGTAAACACGGACCCCCGCGTCGGCGGTAGACCGACGCGGGGGTTGTCCGACACGAGACTTCAGTGGCGCGAACACGCGCCAGCGAAGGTGGCGCGATCAGGCACGGATCATGTTGCGCAGCACGTACTGCAGGATCCCGCCGTTGCGGTAGTAGTCGGCCTCGCCGGGGGTGTCGATGCGGACCACCGCGTCGAAGGTGATCTTGTCACCGTTCTCCTTGGTGGCGGTGACCTTCAGGGTCTTCGGGGTGGCACCCTCGTTCAGCTGGGTGATGCCCTCGATGTCGAAGGTCTCGGTGCCGTCCAGCTTCAGCGACGCGGCCGACTCACCCGCCGGGAACTGCAGCGGGATGACGCCCATGCCGATGAGGTTGGAGCGGTGGATGCGCTCGAACGACTCGGTGATGACGGCCTTCACACCCAGCAGGCTGGTGCCCTTGGCGGCCCAGTCGCGCGAGGAGCCCGAACCGTACTCCTTGCCGCCGAGCACGACCAGCGGGATGCCCGCGGCCTGGTAGTTCTGCGAGGCGTCGTAGATGAACGCCTGCGGGCCGCCCTCCTGGGTGAAGTCTCGGGTGTAGCCACCCGAGACGTCGTCGAGGAGCTGGTTGCGCAGCCGGATGTTGGCGAAGGTGCCGCGGATCATCACCTCGTGGTTGCCGCGCCGCGAGCCGTAGGAGTTGTAGTCCTTGCGCTCGACGCCGTTGGCCTCCAGGTACTGCGCGGCCGGGGTGCCGGGCTTGATGTTGCCCGCAGGGGAGATGTGGTCGGTGGTGACCGAGTCGCCGAGCAGCGCGAGCACCCGGGCGCCCTTGATGTCGGTGACCGGCTCCGGGGTCTGCGGCATGCCTTCGAAGTACGGAGGCTTGCGCACGTAGGTCGACTCGGCGTCCCACTCGAAGGTCTTGCCCTCCGGGGTGGGCAGGCTGCGCCAGCGCTCGTCACCCCGGAACACGTCCTTGTAGTCCTCGAGGAACATGTCGCGGCTGATGACCCGGTCGATGGTGTCCTGGATCTCCTGCGGCGAGGGCCAGATGTCCTTCAGGAAGACGTCGTTGCCCTCGGTGTCCTTGCCGAGCGGGTCGTTCTCGAAGTCGAAGTCCATGGTTCCCGCGAGCGCGTAGGCGATGACCAGCGGCGGGGAGGCCAGGTAGTTCATCTTCACGTCGGGGGAGATGCGGCCTTCGAAGTTACGGTTGCCCGACAGCACCGCGGTGACGGTGAGGTCGTTGTCGTTGACCGCCTTGGAGATCTCCTCCGGCAGCGGGCCGGTGTTGCCGATGCAGGTGGCGCAACCGAACGCGACCAGGTTGAAGCCCAGCTTGTCCAGGTACGGCCACAGGCCCGCCTTCTCGTAGTAGCCGTTGACCACCTGCGAGCCCGGAGCCATGGAGGTCTTCACCCACGGCTTGCGGGCCAGGCCCTTCTCCACCGCGTTGCGGGCCAGCAGAGCCGCGCCGAGCATGACCGACGGGTTGGAGGTGTTGGTGCAGGAGGTGATCGAGGCGACCACGACAGCGCCGTGGTCGAGCACGAAGTCGCCGTACTCCTCGCTGCGCACCGTCACCGGCTTGGACGGACGGCCCTCGGCGCCGTCGGCGGCCGACACCAGCGACTCGGCACCGTTGGCGGCCGACCCCAGCGACTCGGCGCCGTCGTCGGCGAAGGACAGCACGGCCGGGTCGCTCGCCGGGAAGGACTCCTCGACGGCCTCGTCCAGCTTGCTGTGCGGGGTGTCGGCGGCGGGGCCGCTCTCCGCGTCGTTGGTGTAGTTGTGGATGTCCTTGCGGAACGCGATCTTGGACTCCGACAGCAGGATCCGGTCCTGCGGGCGCTTCGGGCCCGCGATGGACGGCACCACGGTGCTCAGATCCAGTTCGAGGTATTCGGAGTAGGCGGGCTCGGAGTCGGCATCGTGCCAGAGGCCCTGCTCCTTGGCGTACGCCTCGACCAGCGCGACCTGCTCGTCGGAGCGGCCGGTCAGGCGCAGGTAGTCGACGGTCACGTCGTCGATCGGGAAAATCGCGGCGGTGGAGCCGAATTCGGGGCTCATGTTGCCCAGGGTGGCGCGGTTGGCCAGCGGCACCTCGGCCACGCCCTTGCCGTAGAACTCGACGAACTTGCCGACCACGCCGTGCTTGCGCAGCATGTCGGTGACGGTCAGCACGACGTCGGTGGCGGTCACGCCCGGCTGGATCTCACCGGTCAGCTTGAAGCCGACCACGCGCGGGATCAGCATCGAGACGGGCTGGCCGAGCATGGCCGCCTCGGCCTCGATGCCGCCGACGCCCCAACCGAGGACGCCGAGGCCGTTGACCATGGTGGTGTGCGAGTCGGTGCCGACACAGGTGTCGGGGTAGGCCTGGCCGTTGCGGACCATGACGACGCGGGCCAGGTGCTCGATGTTGACCTGGTGCACGATGCCGGTGCTCGGCGGGACGACCTTGAAGTCGTCGAACGCGGTCTGGCCCCAGCGCAGGAACTGGTAGCGCTCGCCGTTGCGCTGGTATTCGATGTCGACGTTGCGCTCGAAGGCGTCGGCGCGGCCGAAGACGTCGATGATCACGGAGTGGTCGATGACCATCTCGGCGGGGGCGAGCGGGTTCACCTTGTCCGGGTCGCCGCCCAGGGTGGCCACGGCCTCGCGCATGGTGGCCAGGTCCACGATGCACGGCACGCCGGTGAAGTCCTGCATGATGACGCGGGCGGGCGTGAACTGGATCTCGGTGTTCGGCTGCGCCGTGGGATCCCAGCTCGCGATGGCGCGGATGTGATCGGCGGTGATGTTGGCACCGTCCTCGGTGCGGAGGAGATTCTCCGCGAGGACCTTCAGTGCGTACGGGAGTTTCTCGGTGCCGGGCACGGCGGAGAGGCGGAAGATCTCGTAGGAGTTGCTTCCCACCTCGAGGGTGCCCTTGGCGCCGAAAGTATCGATACTTGTCGTCACGTCAGCTCCACTCGTCTGTGCGGGTGGCCACCGGCGGGGCTGTGCCGGCGGCCGAGTCTTCGGAGGTGCTCCGGCGCCGCTCCGGCGCTGGTTCCTCGCGCCTACGACCTTAACAGTACGCTTGTCCTGTGAAACACCAGGGGGCGGTTCGGCGTGCCGCGCGCGCGAGATGCGACACTCCGTCGCGTACTGTGCTTTCGAGCCAGCAAGGGGGATCTTGCTCGCCCTGCAGTGTTGGATGCCCGTCGCTTCGGTTGCCGATGCGGCTCGACAGACCGGATGGAAGATGACCGCCCCGCACAACTCGGTTTTCACCCCTATGGCCGCCGAATTGCCGCCGAATGTCACCACCGACACCGTGCGCTCGCTCAACGCCGATCTGGCCGATGATCACGTCGCGACACTGACCGGTAAGGACAAGAAGGAACTGGCCGCCATCGCCGCGGAGGCGCGATCGCAAGGAATCCCGCTGAGCATCGTGGTCGTCCCCGGCAATCCAGGACACGATTCGAGCCTACGGGACTTGGCCACCGAGGTGGGTAAGACGCAGCACGGCACCGTGGTCGTTCTCAGCGACGACTGGGTGGGCACCTACAGCGACACCATCAGCCGGGTGCGGCTGGAGTGGGCCGAGGACGCCGCCAAGGGCACGCAGGGTAAGAGCGCGGAAGCCGCGAGCATCTTCACCGCCCGCTTGGAGACGCCGGAGTCGATGTCCTGGACCGCCATCACCTGCGCGCTGCTGGGTGGAACGGCGGCGGTCATCGCCGGACTGTACTGGGTCAAGGTCCGGCGGGCGGCGGCCGACGGTCCGGAGCGTGTGGCGAGCGACCGGCGGACGCCGGAGGGCGAGTAGTCCGACGCGCGCGCCATCTGAGGTCGTGGCGCCTTTCCGCGAAGCAGGCTGCGGCCGATTCGACATTCTCGTGGTATCACCACGCCGGTAACGGCGCGGTTGTCCATCGCCACTCGGCCCCAGGCGGGGTACGTCCGCGCGTCGCAGGCGTGCGTCGCTGACACCGCCTTCGCTCGATGCGAAGCCGAGCTGTGTCCGATCTAGGGCGGAATCGGGCCATCAGCATCCATATAGCTAATTTTCCGAACGGTTGGTCTGTCGTGCTCGAAGGAAGCATGGCGCGCAGTACAGCAAATTTCTAGCAATGAAGAAGATGTGGGCGGCAACGTGATCGATGCTGTTTTGTCGGTGACGTAAGTGTCGTACGGTTCGAATGGTCCCTGATGGGGAATAAGTGTTCCCAGAGGCCATCTGTCGACCACTGTGCATCTTGGTTCGCCTGATGCCCTCGAGGATTGCCGGAATCCGGTCCTTGGAGGTGTGATGCGCAACAACGGCGGGCTCACCAACCGGCGCCGACTATCGATTGCTGTTGGATTGCTGATTGCGATCGCTGTAGTGGTCACGACTGGACCTGTCGCTGCTGTACCACCTCCTCCGCCAAATCCCAGCGACGGCGAGATCGCCCAGGCGGGCGCGCAGGTGGACGCCGGTGTCGCCGAGGTCGGCACCCTGATCAACCAGGTCGCCGTGGTCGATCAGCAACTGGGGCAACTCGACGACGCCGTCGCGCAGCGCCGGGAGGATGTCAACCGAGCGCTGGTGGACCTGCAGACCGCGCGCGACGCCGCCGACGCGGCCGCCGTCGTGGTGGTCGACACCCAGCTCGACCTGGCCGATGCCGCCGCCAAGGTGGGCCAGGCGCGACGCAACTTCGATCAGTTCGCCACCCAGGCCTATACCAATCCGGGCTCCGGCTCGATGGTCACCTACCTCGCCGCGGCCACCCCCACGGTCGCACTGGACCGGGCCCAGCTCCTCGAGCTGGTCTCCAAGAATCGTCAGCAGGTGCTGGACGGCCTGCGGCGCGCGCAGATCGATCAAGGCAACAAGAACTCCACCGCGCGGCGGGCGAAATCGGACGCCGACACGGCCGCCGCCGTCGCCGCCGCGCGCAGGGCCGACGCCGAGGGCGCGGTCGCCGCGGCTAAGGCCGAACTCGACCGGCAGACCGCCCAGCGCGACGACCTGCTGCGGCGGCGCCAGGACGCGCAGGGCAGGCTGGATCAAGCGCGGCAGAACGTGGCCGGCCTGCAGGACCAGCGTGACGCGTACCTGGCCTGGGACGCCATGCGCAAGGTGGAGGAAGCGGCGGTGCGTGCCGCCGCGGCGGCGGCCGCCGCGCGCGCGGCCGCGGACCAGGCCGCCCGCGATCGCGCCGCCGAACTCGGCACCGGAAAACGCCCGCACACTCAGCTGGAGGACGCGCCGCCACCGCGGCGGAGCGCGCCACGACCGAAGTCGCCACCGGTCGAAGGCTCCGCGGCGATCGAGATCGTGGTCGATCGCGCCATGTCGCAGCTCGGCGTCACCTACGCCTGGGGTGGCGGCGACGAGGACGGCCCGACCCGCGGCATCCGGGACGGCGGCGTCGCCGACAGTTACGGAGACTTCGAGAAGGTCGGCTTCGACTGCTCGGGATTGATGGTCTACGCGTTCGCGGGCGTCGGGGTCTCGCTGCCGCACTACAGCGGCTACCAATACAACGCGGGCACCCGGGTGCCCGTCGGCGATCGCGAGCGCGGCGACATGCTGTTCTGGGGGCCGAACGGCAGCCAGCACGTGGCGCTGTATCTCGGCGACGGGAAGATGGTGGAGGCGCCGGAATCCGGCGACGTGGTGAAGGTGTCCCCGGTCCGCGAGGGCGGCATCATGCCGTTCGCGGTGCGCGTCGTCTCCTGATATCGGACATTCCGGGTGCCCCGCCCGGCCGGGGGACCGCGGAAATTCCCATTCTGTCGGGTCCGGTTGCGGCACAGGCGGTGATTACCTGGAATAGTTGTGGCAGCACGCACAGGACCAAGGCGAAAGCGGGGATGTTGGTGACTTCGACGGACGGTGTGAGCGGAGCGAACTCGGCGAAGGATGCGCCGGTTTCCACGCCCAGCACCCTCGAGCGTGACGTCCAGACCCTGGAGAAGGCGATCTACGAGGTCAAGCGGGTGATCGTGGGCCAGGATCGCCTGGTCGAACGACTGCTCGTGGGCGTGCTCGCACGTGGTCACGTTCTGCTCGAAGGTGTTCCCGGCATCGCGAAGACCCTCGCCGTGGAGACCTTCGCCAGGGTGGTCGGCGGCTCGTTCGCCCGCGTGCAGTTCACGCCCGACCTGGTGCCCACCGACCTCATCGGTACCCGCATCTACCGGCAGGGCCGCGAGGAGTTCGACACCGAACTCGGCCCGGTCGTCGCCAACTTCGTGCTCGCCGACGAGATCAACCGCGCGCCCGCCAAGGTGCAGTCGGCGCTGCTCGAGGTGATGGCCGAGCGGCACGTGTCGATCGGCGGCAAGACCTACCCGATGCCCGACCCGTTCCTGGTCATGGCGACGCAGAACCCGATCGAGAGCGAGGGCGTGTACCCGCTGCCCGAAGCGCAGCGCGACCGCTTCCTGTTCAAGGTCGTCGTCGACTACCCCTCCGTGGAGGAGGAGCGCGAGATCATCTACCGGATGGGCGTCACCCCGCCGGAGGCGAGCCGGATCCTGGAGCCGGAGGATCTGATCCGCCTGCAGAAGGTCGCGGCCAACACCTTCGTGCACCACGCCCTGGTCGACTACGTGGTCCGGGTGATCGCGGCGACCCGCAAACCGGCCGATTTCGGCATGCAGGACGTGGCCAGCTGGATCTCCTACGGCGCGTCGCCGCGCGCCAGCCTCGGCATCATCGCCGCGGCCCGCGCCGTCGCGCTCATCCGCGGCCGTGATTACGTGGTGCCGCAGGACGTCGTCGAAGTGATCCCGGACGTGTTGCGCCATCGCCTGGTGCTGTCCTACGACGCGCTCGCCGACGAGATCAGCCCGGAGGACGTTATCAAGCGCGTTCTGCAAACCGTCGGCCTGCCACAGGTCGCCCCGCAGGCCGTCGCGCCCGGCGTGCCCGCCGCGCCGCCGCACGGCACCCCGCAGCAGATTCCCCAGCCGCCGTCGCCGCAGCAGGCCGTGCCCCAGCCGCCCAACGGGCAGCAGTCGCAGCCCGCGGGCACCGTTCCGCCGAAGTGACCTCGGCATCGGATCGGATCGCGCCAGTGCCGACGTCGCCGTCCCACGCACCGCCGTCCTTCCACGCTGGGGAGTTGACCGACCCCAGGCTCACGGTCGCGCTCAAGACCCTCGAACTCACCGTGCGCCGCAGGCTCGACGGCGTGCTGCACGGCGATCACCTCGGTCTCATCCCCGGCCCCGGCTCCGAGCCGGGTGAGGCGCGCGCCTACCAACCGGGCGACGACGTGCGCCAGATGGATTGGTCGGTCACTGCCCGCACCACTCATCCGCACGTGCGGCAGATGATCGCCGACCGGGAGCTGGAGACCTGGATGGTGGTCGATCTGTCGGCCAGCCTCGACTTCGGCACCGCCGCCTGCCAGAAGCGTGATCTCGCCATCGCCGCCGCGGCCGCCATCACCCATCTGACCAGTGGCGGCGGCAACCGGATCGGTGCGGTCGTCGCCACCGGCGAACGGTTGACCCGCATCCCGGCGCGCGGCGGGCGCGTCCACGCCCAGTCGCTGCTGCGCGGCATCGCCACCACACCGCACGCGCGCGACGGCGTACGCGGCGACCTGCGCGGCGGCATCGAATCGCTGCGCCGTCCGCAGCGCAAACGCGGACTCGCGGTGATCATCAGCGATTTCCTGGGTGACATCGATTGGCAGCGCTCGCTGCGCGCGATCTCGGCCAGGCATGATCTGCTCGCGGTCGAGGTGCTCGACCCGCGCGACCTCTCGCTGCCGGACATGGGCGACGTCGTGCTGCACGACCCGGAGACCGGGCGCACCCGCGAGTTCAGCGTGACCCCCACGCTGCGCGCCGATTTCGCGGCTGCCGCGCAGCGCCACCGGCAGCAGGTCGAACAAGCCCTGCGCGGCTGTGGCGCTCCGGTGCTCACCTTGCGAACCGATCGGGACTGGATCGCCGACGTGGTCCGGTTCGTGTCCACCCGGCGCCACAGCTTCGGCGCCCCGACCGGGCGGGTGCCACGCCAGTGAGTATTTCGCATTTCACCGCACAGATCTGGCTGGGATTCCTCGTCGTCATCGCGCTGATCGCGCTCGGCTACGTCCTGGTGCAGCGCAACCGGCGCAAGCACATGTTGAAGTTCACCAACATGGCGCTGCTGGAGAAGGTCGCTCCGTCGCGGCCGAGCGCGTTCCGGCACGTGGCCGTCGCGCTCCTGCTCGTCGGCCTGGTGTTCCTCACCGTCGCCGCCGCCGGACCGACCGCGGTCAAGAAGGTGCCGCGCAACCGCGCGACCGTCATGCTGGTGATGGACGTGTCGCTGTCGATGGAGGCGACCGACGTCGCCCCGAGCCGCATCCAGGTCGCCAAGAAGGCGGGCAAGGAGTTCGTCGACGGACTGCCCGAGGGCGTGAACATCGGCTTCGTCACCTTCGCGGGCACCGCCTCGGTGATGGTCTCGCCCACGACGAACCACGAATCGGTCAAAGCTGCGATCGACAATGTGCGGCTGGCCGAGCGCACCGCTACCGGTGAAGGCATTCTGACCGCGCTGCAGGCGATCGAGACGCTCGCCACGGTGCTCGGTGGCGCCCAGGAGCCACCGCCGGCCCGGATCGTGCTGATGTCGGACGGTAAGCAGACCGTTCCGGATTTCAAGGACGTCGACAACCCCCGGCACGAGTACGTCGCCGCTCGGCTCGCCAAGAGCAAGAACGTCCCCATCTCGACCATTTCCTTCGGCACTCGCTGGGGCGTCGTCGAGATCCCCCGGGAGGACGGCAGCAAGGACCAGGTACGCGTCGAGGTGGACGACGACGCCATGCGCGAGATAGCGCGACTGTCCAGCGGGGAGTTCTACACCGCGTCGTCCCTGCAGGAGTTGACCAAGGTGTACGACACCTTGGAGCAACAGATCGGGTACGAGCTGACCAGAGGCGACGCCAGTCGTCCGTGGCTGCTGCTCGGACTGGTGGTCGTCGCGGCGGGAGTGGTGATCGGTCTGGTGTATCGCCAGCGTTTGCCTTAGCGCTACGAACAGCAAGGCGCGCAGGCGATTACACGGGCCGTAGCCGGGGAAGTGTGTTACCGTGCCCAGGACGGGCGGTAAGGGAGTGCCGCCCTCCATCTGGGGAGGAATCATGCGAATTTCCGCAATTTTCACGGCGATCGCGTCCGCCGCGCTGGCCTTGGTCGTGGCTCCGCTTCCGGAGGCATCCGCGGCGGGTTGTCCGGCCGGGAGTCTGTGTCAGTACTCCGGAGCGGGCTTTTCCGGTACGGCCAAGGTGGTCACGCTCAACACCAAGAACTTCCGGAACTACTGCGGACCGGCGGGAGATCCGAGCACCAGATCGGTGATCAACAACACGAACGTCGAGTTGCTGTTCAGCTCCGGTTCCAACTGTGGCGGCGGACAACCGTACCGCTACGTGGGGCCGGGTAAGCAGGTGGAGGATCTGGGGTTCGACGCGCTGTCCGTGACTTGGTGCCCCAGCTGCTGAGCAGTGCCTCTCGCGTCGCTCGCCGAAGGTGAGTGAAAGGCGGCGCATCGATCGAATGCCGACCGGCCGGTGGTGTCCTGCGCACCACCGGCCGGTCCGCGTGATCGGGCTTCGTTTCGCGCTGTCGTTGTGGCGTTTCACGAACGCGGCCGGGCTCCGATGGCGGTCGGACGAACGTGGCGGCCCGGTCGTTGCCTGCCGATTCGACCAGGTAGGTTGAACCCCATGTCGAACATCACATCCCGGTCGGTCCTGGTGACCGGCGGAAACCGCGGCATCGGACTCGCGGTCGCGCAGCGTCTGCTTGCCGACGGTCACAAGGTGGCCGTCACGCATCGTGGCTCGGGGGTGCCGGACGGCCTGTTCGGTGTGAAATGCGATGTGACCGACAGCGAGTCGGTGGACGGCGCCTTCGCCGAGGTGGAGGCGCACCAGGGTCCGGTCGAGGTGCTGGTGGCCAACGCGGGCATCACCGACGACACGCTGCTCATGCGGATGAACGAGGAGCAGTTCACCCGGGTGCTCGACGCCAATCTGACCGGTGCGTTCCGGTGCGCCAAGCGCGCGAACCGCGCCATGCTGCGCGCGCGCTGGGGCCGGATGATCTTCCTCGGCTCGGTGGTCGGCATGAGCGGCCAAGCCGGTCAGATCAACTACGCCTCCTCCAAGGCCGGTGTGATCGGTCTGGCCCGCTCGATCACCCGCGAGCTCGGCTCGCGCTCGATCACCGCGAATGTCGTCGCCCCGGGTTTCATCGAGACCGACATGACCGCCGACCTGCCCGAGGACATGCGCGACATGGCCAAGAAGTTCATCCCCTTGCAGCGGCTCGGCCAGCCGGAGGACATCGCGGCGGTGGTCAGCTTCCTGGCTTCCGAGGACTCCGCCTACGTCTCCGGCGCCGTCATCCCGGTGGACGGCGGCATGGGCATGGGCCACTGACCACACCGAACGCGTAGCGCGGCCGGTCCAGGCCGCCCGCAGCCAACCCAACATTCGATTTTCAGGAGAACCGAGAACTCATGGGCGGACTGCTCGAAGGCAAGACCATCCTGGTCACGGGCATCATCACCGACTCGTCGATCGCGTTCCACGCGGCGGCCGTCGCGCAGGAGCAGGGCGCGAAGGTGCTCATCACCGGCATCCCGGAGCGACTGCGGCTGATCGACCGGATCGCCAAGCGCCTGCCCCAGGAGGTCCCGCCGGCCATCGGGCTCGACGTGACCAGCGAAGAGGATCTCGCCGGCCTGGCCGACAAGCTGCGTGAACTGGCTCCGCAGGGGATCGACGGGGTGCTGCACTCGATCGCGTTCGCGCCACGCACCCTCATGGGGCCGGAGGCTCGGCCGTTCCTCGACGGCCCGGGCCCGGATGCCGCCAAGGCGTTCGAGATCTCGGCGTGGAGCTACGCGTCCCTGTCGCGCGCGGTGCTGCCGGTGATGAACGAGGGCGGCTCGATCGTCGGCATGGACTTCGATCCGCGCACCGCGATGCCGTTCTACAACTGGATGGGCGTGGCGAAGGCCGCGCTGGAGTCGGTGAACCGATACGTCGCACGCGAGGTGGGCGCGGCCAAGAAGATCCGGTCCAACCTCATCGCCGCCGGGCCGATCAAGACGCTGGCCGCCAAGGCGATCGCGGGCACCGCGACCGACGACGCCGCCAAGCTCAATCAGCTCAACGTCTACTGGGACGGCGCCTCGCCGATCGGCTGGGACGTCGACGACCCCACGGTGGTGGCGAAGTCGATTGTGGCGCTGCTGTCGGACTGGTTGCCGGGCACCACCGGTTCGATCATCTACGTCGACGGCGGAGCCAGCCACAACACCTGGTTCCCGGAGAACATGGCGATCAACTGAGCCGATCGGATGGGAGACACCGTGGTTCGAACCGCCGACGCGCTGCTGCTGCTGTCCTTCGGCGGTCCGGAGCGTCCCGAAGACGTGATGCCGTTCCTGGAGAACGTCACCCGGGGCAGGGGAGTGCCGCGTGAGCGCCTGGAAGCGGTCGCCGAGCACTATCTGCACTTCGGCGGTGTCTCGCCGATCAACGCGCTCAATCGCGACATCATCACGGCGGTCGAGGCCGAACTGGCCGCCGCGGGTATCGAGCTGCCGGTGTACTTCGGTAACCGGAACTGGCATCCCATGGTGGAGGACACCGTCGGGCGGATGGCCGCCGACGGTGTCGGCTCCGCACTGGTCTTCCCGACTTCGGCGTGGGGCGGCTACTCCGGATGCCTGCAGTACCACGAGGACATCGCCCGGGCGCGTGCGGGCTTGGGTGCGGGCGCGCCGGAACTGCTGAAGCTGCGTCAGTACTTCGATCACCCGCTGTTGATCGAGACGTTCGCCGATGCCATTCGCGCGGCGCGCGATCGGCTCCCGGCCGGGCAGCGCGCCGCGGCGCGGCTGGTGTTCACCGCGCATTCCATTCCGGTGTCGGCCGATGCCGCCGCGGGCCCGCCTGCCGACGGCGGTCGGCTCTACAGCCGTCAGGTCGCCGACGCGGCCCGATTGTGCGCCGCGGCAACCGGTTTCACCGATTACGACCTCGTCTGGCAGTCGCGTTCGGGTCCGCCGCAGGTGCCGTGGCTGGAACCGGACATCGTCGACCACCTGGACGATCTCGCGGCCAAGGGGGTCGAGGCCGTGGTCGTCTGTCCGGTGGGCTTCGTCTCCGACCATCTCGAAGTCATCTGGGATCTGGACAACGAGGCCGCGCAGAAAGCCGCCGAACTCGGTATGGGCTTCGCGCGGGCCGCGACGCCGGGAAGCGATCCGCGCTTCGCGAAGCTGGTCGTCGAACTGGTGTCCGAGCAGTTGCGCGGAGGCGAACCCCGGCGGCTCGGTGCGGTGCCCGGCTACGGCTGCACGCTCGACGGCGCGCCGTGCGCCGTCGGCTGCTGTGCGGTCACGCGCCGTCCCACTGCTGGGAATTGAGGAGGAGCGGTCGCGGATAGCATCGCGTGCGACCGATCGCCGAATCCGACTTTCTGGGGGGTACCTCTAGATGACCTATGCCGACATGCTGACCAACGCCGCCGTGCTCGATCCGCACGCCTGGTCCGATACGAAAGTATGGACCGTGGCGCTCGACGTCACCGAGGCCAGGCGCCGCGGTCGCAGCGGTGGCGGCGGCGGTTTCTCGATCGGCGGTCTGCTGCTGTGCATCGGGGTCGTCGCCGTGGTCATCGGGCTGGTGATCTGGCTGAGCAAGCGGAACAAGGCGAACCAGTCCCAGCAGCAGTATCCGCAACAGCAGTACCCCCAGCAGTATCTTCCGCAGCAGAACTACCAGGGACAAGCGCAGTATCCGGCGCCGCAATACCAGCAGCCCTATCCGCCGCAGGGGCAACAGCAGTATCAGCAGTATCCGCCGCAGCACCAGTATCCGCCGCAGCAGCCGCCGTACCCGCCGCAGCAGTGAAGCGCGCCGACCCAGGGCCTCAGAAGCCCGGGCCGGTCAGGCGGGTGTAGACAGTGGGGAAGCCGGGGCGGGCCGCGCCGACGCCCCAGGATGTGAGACCGGCGAGCCGCCCATCGATGAGAAGCGGTCCGCCGCTGTCGTACTGGGCGGTGTCCGCGGTGGGAGTGCCCGCACAGAGCATGGTGTACGGATCGAAGGCCGGGCCGTAGGCGGTGGTGCACTCACCATCGGTGGCCAGCGGGACGTTCGCCGCGCGCAATCGAGTGTTGGCTTCGTCGGTTTCGGAGGTCGCGCCCCAGCCCAGGATGGTCGCGGTGCCCGAAGCCGGTGCGGCGACCGCGATCGTCGGACCGGGCTGCGGTTCGTCCAGGATGAGGATCGCCACGTCGTTGTGATACGCGGTCGTCATGTCGAGAACGGTTGCCCGAAAACCCGGATCAATGCGAATGTCCTTGACGTGCACAGTTTTTCCGTCGTGCTCGCGGAGGTCGTCGCGGCCGAAGGTGACGGTGAGCGTTTGGGTCAGCGTCTGGGCCAGGGCCACGCAGTGCGCCGTCGTGATCACCTGGTCCGGCGCGACGAGCGCGCCGCCGCAGAACTGCCCGGAGGCGCGGGTGAGGAACAACGGCGTGCCGATGGCCGCCAGCCACGGATACTCCGCTGTCGTCGCGTCGGCGCCGCCCACGATCGCCGAGGCCGGGGCGTGCAGGGTGAGACCGCATAGAACAGTCGCGATGGTGGCGGCGGCCATGCGGCAACGACGGGAAAAACGCATCTCACACCGCCCCCGGCATGATGTCAGCGGCTTCCGCGCGCGGAGGCGTGCACGGCGACCAGGCGCGCGGCGCGGATCGCGTCCCACAGCGGCCGCAGGAGCGATTCCTGCGCACCGATCGCGCTGGCGGAGGTGGGCGCGGAAGCGGGCTCCCGCTGCGCCACCGTGAGGATGGCCGCGACATGATCGGCGGTGTCGAGAATGCGCCTGGCGCGCAATGAAATCGACTCGGGATAGTCGTGCCGCGAATAGTCGGCCAGTTCGGCTTCGATGAGCTCGCGGGGATCGGAGTCGGGTGCGCCCAGTGATGTGGTGTGCAGTTTCATCAGCGCGTCGGCGGCATCGCGAACCGCTTCGCGCATCGCGTATTCGGCTTCACCGAGGGACATGTCGGGGCCGGGCGCCGAGGGGATGGGCGCACTGTAGACGGTCCACTGCAGCGTGTCGTCCTCGGCCCAGCGCGGGATGAGGCCGGTGCCCTCGGTGCCGGGTACGCCCATCAGCATGCCCTCGCCGGCCTCGATCGCGTCGGCGGCGAACGCCGTGCCCGCGGGGACGCCGCGGATGTCTCCTGGGACCGGGAGAACCAGTCGCAGTTGCGCGCCGGGCTGCGCCATCGTCTCGCGAATCACCTTGAGCAGTGCCATGACTCCGCTCCCCGGCAAGTTGCCGTGGGCGGACCAGGGTAGGTCGGTGCGGCCGCCGGTGAGCGGATCACCCGCCGCGATGGTGTGCTTCGGCGCCCACGCGTGCAAGGCGGCCAAAACGTCGTCGGGCGCACTGCAGCCGGCCAGCCAGGAGCTCGCCCACACCGTCAGCGTCGCACTTGGAGAGCACATAATTATCGAGCATAAAGGGTGGGCGCTACCGGTGGGCATCCATAGGCAAGGGCATTGGTGAGCAGCGCGGAAACCGCGGGCGCCGCGCTGCCCGCGACGAGCGAGTCCGTGCGGATACCGTCCGGCATCGGAGTGGGGCGCCCATCCTCCGCCGTCGTCAGTCCGGCTCGGTGACGAAATCTATGAGTCGCTCGACCGCGCCGATGAGCGGCGTCTCCAGGTCGCGGAAGGAGGACACCGCCTCGTACACCTTCCGCCAGCCGTCCTGCGGGGAGCCCCAGCGCAGGCGTCGGCAGACGCCGGTCTTCCAATCCTCGTCGCGCGGCACCCGCGGCCACTCCGCGATGCCGAGGGTGGCCGGGCGCACGGCTTGCCAGACGTCGACGAACGGGTGCCCGGTCACCAGGACGTGTGGCCCGAGCCCGGTGGTCAGCTGGGTCTCCTTCGATCCGGTCACCAGGTGGTCGACCAGCACGCCGACCCGCCTGCCCGGGCCGGGCCGGAAGTCCGCCAGCCGAGCGGCCAGATTGTCCAAGCCTTCCAACTGCTCGACGACCACGCCCTCGACCCGCAGATCGTGGCCCCACACCCGCTCGACCAGCGCTGCGTCGTGCACGCCCTCCACCCAGATCCGGCTGCCGCGGGCGACGCGGGCGCGCAGGCCCTCCACCCTGGTGGAGCCGGAGGCCGAGCGGTTCGGCGTCCGCGGCGCGGCGGCCCGCGGCCGCACCAGCGTCACCGGCTCGCCGTCGATGAGGAACGCCGCCTCGCGCAGCGCGAACAGGCGCACCGTGCCGCGAGCGTCCTCCAGCTTCACGAACTCGCCGTCGTAGCTGCGATCGAATCCGACCACCGCGCCGCAGAATCCGGTGGCGGCATCCTCGACCACCAGGTCGCGTTCCGCGGTGACCGTCGGCACCGCCCTTTTCTTCGATCGAGGATGTCCGGAGAAGATGTCGCCATACCTGTCACGCCCGCTCACCTGCCTGAAGCTAGCACCGCCGCTATGGCTTTCGGCGGACCAGGGGCACCGCGCGTCCACGCGTGGAATTCATCGGGAGTACTCGTCGATGACGCGCCCGAGATCATGATCCGCGCACTACAGTGGTCGTGTGGCCGCAATTTTTTGGCTGGTCGCGGGCATTCTGCTCGCGGCGGCGGAGATGCTCACCGGCGACTTCACCTTGCTGATGCTCGGTGTCGCCGCGCTGGGCACCGCGGGTGTCAGCGCGGCGGCGGATACCTCCGTCGTGGCCGACGCCGTCGTCTTCGCGGTGATCTCGGCGGTGCTGCTGCTCGGTGTGCGCCCGATCATCCGGCGTCGCTTCGGAACTCCTCCGCCCACGCCGACGAACGTGGACGCCCTGCCGGGCAAGACCGCTCTGGTGCTCGAGCAGGTGGCGGCGCACTCCGGCCGGGTGAAACTGAACGGCGAGGTGTGGACCGCGCGGCCGATGGACACGACCGAAGTCTATGAACC
Source organism: Nocardia sp. NPDC004260 (assembly GCF_053603155.1). Lineage (NCBI taxonomy): Bacteria > Bacillati > Actinomycetota > Actinomycetes > Mycobacteriales > Nocardiaceae > Nocardia > Nocardia sp. NPDC004260. The sequence goes on from NZ_JBSGEZ010000002.1 coordinate 84,057, forward strand.
GGGTACGACCGTTTATGTCATGAAGATCGACGGCGCGACCGCCGTCGTCTGGAAGGGGCCTTGATGGCTGTACTGATCGTTGCCGCCGTCCTCATCTTGCTGGTCGTGGTGGTGGTCTTCAAGTCGATCGCGCTGGTGCCGCAGGCCGAGGCCGCGGTGATCGAGCGGCTGGGGCGGTATTCGCGGACGGTTTCCGGCCAGCTCACGTTCCTCGTGCCGTTCGCCGACCGCGTCCGCGCCAAGGTGGATCTGCGGGAACGGGTGGTGTCGTTCCCGCCGCAGCCGGTGATCACGGAGGACAACCTCACCCTGCACATCGACACGGTGGTCTATTTTCAGGTGACCAGCCCGCAGGCGGCGGTGTACGAGATCAGCAACTACATCGCCGCTGTCGAGCAGTTGACCGTCACCACACTGCGCAACGTCGTCGGCGGCATGACGCTCGAACAGACACTCACCTCCCGCGACTCGATCAACGGCCAGCTGCGCGGTGTGCTGGACGAGGCGACCGGGCGCTGGGGACTGCGCGTCGCGCGGGTCGAGCTGAAGAGCATCGATCCGCCGCCGTCGATTCAGGAGTCGATGGAGAAGCAGATGAAGGCCGATCGCGAGAAGCGCGCGATGATCCTCACCGCGGAGGGGCAGCGCGAATCGCAGATCAAGACGGCCGAGGGCTCGAAGCAGGCGCAGATCCTGTCCGCCGAGGGCGCCAAACAGTCGGCGATCCTGTCGGCCGAAGGCGAACGGCAGAGCCGCATCCTGCGGGCACAAGGTGAGCGCGCCGCCTCCTACCTGCAGGCGCAAGGCCAGGCCAAGGCCATCGAAAAGGTCTTCGCCGCCATCAAATCCGGCAAGCCGACACCGGAATTGCTTGCCTACCAGTACATGCAGACGCTGCCCATGGTCGCGCGCGGTGACGCCAACAAGGTGTGGCTGGTGCCCAGCGATTTCGGCAAGGCGCTGGAGGGGTTCGCGAAGAGCTTCGGTACGCAGGGCGAGGACGGTGTGTTCCGGTACGAGCCGCCCGCCTCCGACGGCGCGGAAGCAAAGCCCGAGGACGACTCCGATGTCGCGGACTGGTTCGACACCGCGCCCGACCCGACCATCGAGCGCGCCGTGCGGGCCGCCGAGGCCACGGCGCGGACCCCGGTCGAGGGGCTGACCCCGACACCGCCCCCGCCGACGTTCGAACCTTCGCCGCACCAGCCGGTCATCCCTTCGCATGAGGCTTTCCCGGCTCAGCAGCAGCCGCCGCAGCAACCTCCGGCCCAGCGCCCGGACGACCCGCACGGCCGTCCTTGGCAGCCGCCGGAGAACTTCACGAAATAACATCGCGCCCGCGCCGCCCCGGACTCCGCCCGAGTTCGGGGCGGTCGCGTCGGCGCGGCCGAATCACTCAGCCGGGCAGCCCGGCGGCGCGGATCGCCGGGACGACGACGTCGGCGATGCCGCGCATGCCCTGCGGGTTGAGGTGGTAGGGCAGCAGCGTCTCGGTGGCGAGGACGGGCTCCATCCAGCGGACGCCGACGGGCGCGCACGCGTCGCGGCCCTCCGAGGCGGCGCTGGTGTCCACATAGATCGCGCCGTGCGCGGTGGCGACGCGGGACACCACGGAATTGAGATGATCGAAGGCGGCTTGGATGGGCGCGGCGTCGGACGGGCGGAGACCGACCAGCGCCGGGCAGCCGCCGTCGCGCACGTAGCGCGGCCAGCCGTCGACGACGATCAGCGCGCCCGGCGCCCGGGCCGAGATCTGTTGCAATGCGGCCGCGTAAGGCGCCGCGATCGCATCGATGTCGACGTCCCAGTCCGGACCGGCGCAGGTACCGGCCCCGGAGATGCCGTAGACGTGGCAGGCGACGATGTGTTCGGCCATCAACGCGTCGTTGGCGCCGATGTGCACGGTGACCAACCTGGTGGCGGGGCCGAGCGGATCGAATTGGGGCGGAATGCCCGGCTGCTGCGGGGCGGTGAGGTCCGCGATGAGGGCGGAGTTGCAGGTGCGGTCGTCGATCCGCAGGCCCAGGTCCCGGGCGACCAGTTGCGGTGTGTTCGCGGTCGAGCGAAGACATCGGAACGGGGCCGAGATGTCGAAATTCCGCACGCCCGTGGTGGCCGCCCCGGAATCGCCCACGGCGACGTATTCGGCCCCGCCGCCGGAGGGCTCGGCCGCAGCGGGGGAAGTGGCGCCCAGGGCGATCAGACAGACGGTGACCGCTGTGGCCCGCGCAAGATTCGTCATGTCGTTTCTGTCCGTCCATTCGTCGGCGCGCTCACGAAACATGTACGTCTCTCTGTGCCGAACGCTACTCGCCGGAGGCGCGCCCGCGGGCGGAATCGGGTGGCAGACTGCGAGGTATGACGACAGCTGGATGGGCCGACGTGGACAGGTACCTGGTGGAGACAGTCGTGGCGGATCCCGATTCCGACGCGGCGCTGGAGGCGAACAAGGCGGCCGGCCTGCCCGCGATCGACGTGTCACCGCCGCAGGGAAAGTTTCTCCATCTACTGGCCAGGACGGTCGGCGCGCGACGCGTGCTGGAGATCGGCACGCTCGGCGGATACAGCACGATCTGGCTGGCCCGCGCGGTCGGACCCAAGGGGCGGGTGGTCACGCTCGAGTTCGCCGCCCGGCACGCCGAGGTGGCGCGGGCGAACCTGGACCGTGCGGGCGTCGGCGACCGAGTGGAGATCCGGGTCGGCGCCGCGCTGGACAGCCTGCCCGTGCTCGCGGAGGAGGATCCGGAACCGTTCGACTTGGTCTTCATCGACGCCGACAAGGTGAACAACGCGAATTACGTGCTGTGGGCGCTGCGGCTGACCCGGCCGGGCTCGGTGATCATCGTCGACAACGTCGTGCGCGGCGGCAAGATCGCCGACGAGCGGTCCGAGGACCCGAACGCGCAGGCCAGCCGTGAACTCGTCGAATTGCTCACCGCCGAACCGAGCCTGGACGCGACCGTGGTGCAGACCGTCGGTGCGAAGGGCTGGGACGGCTTCGCCTATGCCGTGGTGAACGGCGACGACGTCGAGTGAACCAGCTCGGTCATGGCTCCAGCACCACTTTGCCGGTCGTCCCGCGCGTTTCCAGCGCGCGGTGCGCGGCGGCCGCGTCGGCGAGCGCGAAGCGCTGGACCCCGGGTCGCAGCCGTCCGGCGATCGCCTCGGCCATGGCGAGGTTCTCCAAGACGCGCAGATCGCCGCCCGCGCGCGCCAGCATCGGCGGACCGATCACCGTCTCGGAGGTGATACCCCGTTCGGCCAGTTCTGCGGCGGAGAGCCGGACCGGCCCTTCGTCGTTCGATGTGCCGGACCAGCCATAGACCAGATGTTGCCCGCCCGCTGCGAGCAGATCGATTCCGGCGCGGGCGACCGCGCCGCCCACCGAGTCGAACAGCACGTGCGCCCCGCGGTCGCCGATCCGAGCGCGGACCCGGTCCGGCCAATCCGGCAACAGATAGTCGACCGCCAGGTCGGCGCCGTTGCGTCGCACCTGATCGACCTTCGCGGAGCCACCGGCCAACCCGATCACCGTGGCTCCGGCATTCTTCGCGAATTGCACCAGCAGCGTGCCGATACCGCCCGCCGCGGCCGTCACCAGGACGACACTGCCGGGCTTCAACTCGGTGAACTGCAGGATGCCCATGGTCGTTCGCCCGGTGCCGATCATCGCCACCGCCTCCGCCGCATCGAGGTTCGCCGGAATCTCGTGCAGCCGAGCCGCGTCCGTCACGGCGAGTTCGGCGTAACCGCCGGGCACCGGGCCGAGATGGGCCACCACCCGCGCGCCCAGCAGGCCCGCATCCACATCGGCGCCCACACGGTCCACGGTGCCCGCGACTTCGCGTCCGGGGATGGTCGGCAACTGCGGCAGGGGAAACGGCCCGGGCTCGCCCTTGCGCAGGGCGGTATCGACCAGGTGCACACCGGCCGCCGCAACCGCGATGCGGACTTCACCGGGGCCCGGCACCGGATCGGGAACGATTTCGTAGCGCAAGTTCTCGGCCGGGCCGAAGGCGTGGAGGCGGATGGCGTGCACGGTGGCTCCTGTTCGTTCGCGTCGCCGGTCAGCCTCCAGCATCAAGTTAGGTTGAGGTCAACCGGTCGCGCCGAGCCGCCCTGGCCTCGAAGCCGTCGCAGAGCGCGTCGAGCCCGTCGTGGAGCAGTTCCTCCTGGGTCAGGTCACGTACACCGCTGCCGGCGAGATCGGCCAAGGCGGAGGGGACCGGTCCCTGTGCCGTGCCGTGCAGCAGCGTCCGCAGCCCGTTGTCGCCCGCGGGATCCATGCCTTTGCGCGCCATCAGCTCGGCGCTGATCTCGGGCAGCGTCGCGCCGGAGATGTAGTTCCAGACGGTGAAGGACATGCCGGTCGCCTCGCGGGTGGACACGCCGAGTTCCAGGAACCCGTCGACCAACCAGGCCAGGCAGGCCAAGCTCTGCGGCCCGAAGCTGTAGCGCGGAGTGGCGAAGGTGAGCAGCACCCACGGATGTTGCCGGTAGAGGGCCCAGTCGACCTCGGCGGCGATGCGGACCCGGTCGCGCCAGGTCCACCCCTGGCCCTCGGGGGAGGGGTACGGGTTGCGCCGGGCCACTTCGTCGGTCATCAGCGCGAGCAGTTCGTCTTTGTTGGCGACGTGGCGATATAGCGACATGGCTCCCACCCCGAGCCGGTCGGCGATGCGCCGCATGGACAGCGCGTCCAAGCCTTCGGTGTCGGCGAGCTCGATCGCGGTGTCGATGATGGCGGCGCGGTGCAGCATGCGTACACTGTACCCGGAGTCATGCGTACGACGTACGCGCCATGGAGAGGATGTTCGGTGATGACAGACGTGCAGCCGGTCCGGACCGAGCCGGCCACGACGGGCTCGCGGCGGGCCTGGCTGGGCTTGGCGGTTCTGCTGCTGCCGGTGCTGCTGGTTTCGATGGACATTTCGGTGCTGTTCCTCGCCCTGCCGACGCTGACACTCGATCTGGATCCGTCCGCGGACCAGCAACTGTGGATTCTGGACATCTACGGATTCCTGATCGCGGGCCTGCTGATCACCATGGGCAATCTCGGCGACCGGATCGGGCGGCGCAACATCTTGCTGACCGGCGCCGCGGTCTTCGGCATCGCGTCGGTGATCGCGGCGTTCGCGCCCAGCGCGGGCGTGCTGATCGCGGCGCGGGCGCTGATGGGCATCGGCGGCGCGACGTTGCTGCCGTCCAGCCTGGCGCTGATCTCGAGCCTGTTCCCGGACGCGCGGGAGCGAGCGGCCGCGATCGGCGTCTGGACGGCGTTCTTCGCGGGCGGCTCGGCTGTCGGGCCGGTCATCGGGGGCATGCTGCTGCACCAGTTCTGGTGGGGCTCGGTGTTCCTCATCAACATCCCGGTGCTGCTGGTGCTGCTCGCGTTCGGCCCGTTCGTGCTGCCGGAGCACCGGGCGGGAGTGCGGGGACCGCTGGATCTGCCGAGTGTCGTTCTGTCGATCGGCGGCATCCTGCCGGTGGTGTACGGGATCAAACACGCCGCCACCAAGGGCATCGATGTGCAAGCGATCGTGGTCGCGCTGGTCGGCGCGGTGATCCTGACCGTGTTCGTGCGCAGGCAGCGACAGCTGCGTGAGCCCCTGCTCGATCTGCGGCTGTTCGCCAGGCCCCAGTTCTCGGTGGCGATCGGCGCCAGCCTGACCGGCATGATGTCGCTGGCCGGCCTCAGTTATCTGACCAGCATCTATCTCCAGTCGGTGACCGGGCGCACGCCGCTGGCGGCGGCGCTGCTCGGCATCCCCATGGCGATCGCGGTCTTCGTCTGCTCGATGGGCGGCGCCCGGGTCGGGCATCGCTTCGGCGCCCGCGCGACCTTCGTGTTCGCCTTGCTCGCCTCCGCGGCGGGCAACCTGATGCTGCTCGGTGTCGGAGCGCACGACGGACTCGGGTGGTACCTGGCCGGTTCCACGATCGCCGGAATCGGCTACGGTCTGGCCTTCACGCTGGTGTCGGAGGTCTCGGTGTCCTCGGTGCCGCCGGAGCGGGCCGGGTCGGCGGTAGGTATCTCGGAAACCAGCTTCGAGCTCGGCAATGCGCTGGGTCTCGCGCTGCTCGGTTCGGTCGCGGCGCTCATCTTCCGGTCCGGGGGCGACTACGCGGCGACGCTCGGCGAGACCATCCAGCAGGCCGGCGGGAACGCGGCGCTGATCGAGGCGGCGCGCGGATCCTTCGTCGACGGCATGCACGTCGCGGTGGCCGTCGGCGCGACGGTGCTCACGGCGATGGCGCTGATCGCCCGCTTCGCCGCTCCGCGTTCGCGCTGAGTCGTGCGGCCGGGATCAGTGGCCGAAGACGGAAGTCACGATCTCGGCCGCCCAGCGGTTCATCGGCCGGACGATCCTGCCGTGCACCCAGCGGACCGGGCGCACCACCACAGCGAGCCAGACGACGGCGAAGGCGGCGAACCCCGGGCGCAGCACGTAGCGGTACAACGCGCGGCACGGCAGCACCACGAGCACACCCACGATGAGCGTGGCCACACGCCACCCGTAGCGCACGGTCACGCGCACCGCTTTCCAGAGCGGATGCAGCACCCAACGCCACAATCGCGACAGGGGCCAGACGATCAGCCACTTGACGGTCTGTTGGCAGACCCAGGCGATGGCATATGCGATCGGATACCCGACCCAGCGCAGCAACCAGGCCCCTGCGGGACGAATCACTTTGCGCCACAGGAAGACCTCCACCGCGCGCCGCAGTGGTCGCAGCAGGTATTCCAGCAGGAGCGACAGCAGCGGCGTGAGCACCAAGCCCCACAGCAGATGCTGCACCACCCAGTCCCACAGGAAATCCTTCACGACGATCCACGCGGGCCGCAGCACCCAGTGCCGGATCAGCTCGGCCGCCGGGACCAGCAGATGTCGCGCGATGTACCCGAGCGCTGCCGCCGCGGCGCGGCACAGAACCAGAACGCCCTCCCACAGCAGGCGGATCGGGACCAGCACCACGATCGCGATCGCGCGCGCGATCCACTGTGCGGCAGATACTCGCGTGTCCGGCGTCGACACCTCGTCCCCCCTCGGTAGATGCACCGGGCGTAGCCCTGGTGAAGAAGTTTGTGCGCCCGCAACATTCGAACACATGATCGCCGCCAGGTGCGTGAGTAGAAATGCTCGAGTCGCGCACCGGCGCGCCTCCCACGAGTCGAACACCGCTCGTGGGTGGTCACGCCCACGACGAGCCGGTGCGTCACCAGGGAGGAATTCATCGCCGCCGCTCGTGCCAGGGCACGCGGGCTCGCCGCACCGCGCGCGACGCTGGCCACCTGGTCCACCATCGCACTCGGCGGGCACTGCTGGCTCAGCTCGGCACACTGGACGATAACCCTCGGCGACGCGCCCACCCTCGACCGCTCCAGCGATTTCCTGGTCCGGCGCGCCGAGGGTTAGCTGAGCATCGCCGCCTACCTCACCCGCCACGACCTGCCGCGGCTCGTGCGGGACAGGTCCGGCGCGGACCGGAACCTCCGCGAAACGACCGGGACATCCATCCGACACGCCGGGACATAGGATCGACGGATGCGCGAATCCGCTGCGATCGGTCCGGCCGCGTCCGGTCTCACGACGGTGCTCGCGCTCGCCGACTCACGGCTGCCGATCGGCGGCCACGTGCATTCCGGCGGTGTGGAAGAAGCCGTCGCGTCCGGCCTGGTCCGCGACGTCGTGACGGTCGAGCTGTATCTGCGCCGCCGCATCCGGACCTCGGGGCTGGTGACCGCGTCGCTGGCCGCGGCGGTGTGCTCGGGCGAACTGGATCCGGCGCGGGCCGAAGCGGAAGCCGACGCGCGCACGCCCGCACCCGCGGCGCGGGCCGCGTCCCGTGCCCAGGGCCGTGGTCTATTGCGCCTGGCGAAACAGCTGTGGCCCGGGCACGATTGGTCGCCGCTCGCCACGACACCCCATCTGTCCACGGTCTTCGGAATGGTCGGCGCGGCCGCCGCGGTGCCGCCCCGGGAGATCGCCGGTGTGGTCGTCTACACGACCCTCACCGGCGCCGCCACCGCGGCCCAGCGTCTGCTGGCCCTGGACCCCGCCGCCATCGCCGCGTGCACGGTCCGGCTGGCCGACCTGTGCGATCGCGTCGCCGCCGAGGCGGTGACCGGTCTTGCCGCGATGTCGGACCCGCTGCAGGACGTGCTCGCCGAGCGGCATCGGCAGCGGGACATGCCCCTGTTCGCGAGTTGACGCCCCGAAAGAAGGAGACCGCGCCATGCCCCCGCATCTGATCGACGGCGAGCCGCACGACCATGGGCACGAGCGGCCCAAACGGGCCCGCACGCCCGGGGAGGCGCTGCGCATCGGTATCGGCGGCCCGGTCGGTTCGGGCAAGACCGCACTGGTGGCCGCGCTGTGCAGGCAGCTGCGCGACGAGCTGTCGCTGGCGGTCCTGACCAACGACATCTACACCACCGAGGACGCCGACTTCCTGCGCAGGCACGCGGTCCTGCCGGACGAACGGATCACCGCCGTGCAGACCGGCGGCTGCCCGCACACCGCCATTCGTGACGACATCACCGCCAATCTCGACGCGATCGATGATCTGGTCGCCGCCAATCCGCCGCTGGACCTGATCCTGGTGGAATCGGGCGGCGACAACCTGACCGCGACCTTCTCCTCCGGCCTGATCGACGTGCAGATCTTCGTGGTGGACGTGGCGGGTGGCGACAAAGTGCCGCGCAAAGGTGGTCCCGGCGTGACGTACTCGGATCTGCTCGTGGTCAACAAGACCGATCTGGCGCCGTTGGTCGGCGCGGACCTCGGTGTGATGGAGCGTGATGCGGCGCGGGTGCGTGCGGACCGGCCGACAGTGCTCGTCTCGCTCACCGAGGATCCCGCGGCGACGCCGGTGCTGGCCTGGGTACGCGAGCAATTACGCGTGGTCGCCGAGCAGGACCGGGCGGGCGCCGGCGAATCCGCCGCCGCGCACTGAGTGCCGCCGGTGCGCACGCAGTTACGCATCGTCGCTCGCCCGGGGACGCTTCCGGAGATTCATGCGAGCGGCGGGTTGTCGGCCCGCCGCACGGGACCGCGTGCGGTCCACCTGATCGGCACCGCTGCCACTCCGCTGGGCGGCGACGAACTCGACATCGTGATCAAGGTCGCGCCGGGTGCCGAACTGGTGGTCCGCTCGGTCGCGGCGACACTGGCACTGCCGGGCGTGGCGACGCCGCGATCGTGCGGACGCTGGCACCTCGAGGTCGGTAGTGGGGGAGTATTGGATTTCGATCCCGAGCCGATGATCGTCGCGGGCGGTGCGCGGCACCACACGGTCACCACGATCCGGCTGGATTCCGGCGCCCGGCTGCGAATGCGTGAACGCGTCCAGGTCGGCCGCGCGGGCGAGGACGGCGGCGTATGGCGCGGTGACCTTATCGCCGATGTCGACGACACGCCTCTGCTGCGCCACCGGCTGGCGCTGGGCGCGGACACAGCGGCCGACGACGCGCTGTCCGCGCCTCGCGCCCTGGAGAGCGAACTCGTCTACCCGGACGAGTGTGCCGCGGCGACAAAGGATTTGACGCAGACGCGGCTGCCGCTGGCAGCGGGTGGCAGTTTGTTCACCCGCACCGGGGCGCTGTTGAGCGTCTCCGGAATGGAGCGTGCCGAGCCGCGGCGCTGATCAATCGTGTCGTTCGATACAGGTGTAATCCGGCCGAGAGCTGGAGATAGAAAGGGTGGGAGCCCGACAGCGTCGTCGGGTTCCCACCCTTTCCGGCTCGCTCCTCGGAAGCCCCATCCGATCAGCCGTTGGCAGTCTCCGGGGCCGTGTCTCCGGCCTCCGGAGCTGTGTCGGTGGCTTCCGAAGCCGGGGCGGTGTTCTCCGGGGCCGGATCGACCGCCTCCGGCGCGCCCTGCGCCCGGGGAGGTGCGCTCAGCGCGTGCACCGCGCCGAGTCCCGCGCCGATCCCCGCGCCGATGGCAGCCAACGGGGCGGCCATCAGGGCCGCGCCGTAAGCGGCCCCGATCGGGCCCGCGGCGAGACCGATCGGCGCGAACGGCAGGCCGATGGCCAGGGCGAGACCTCCGCCGACGGCCGCTCCGAACAGCGCGAACGGACTCGCGAACGCGGCGCCCGCCGCGGCGCCGATGGCGGCGGCGCCCACGGTCTGGCCCGCCACCCGATCGGACCTCGTGCGTTCCATCCCGATCGAGTCGAGGTACGTCGCGATATTCGCCTCGGCCATCGCGGCGCCGTCGTTGAGCTGGATCGCCTGCTCCCGGTACAGCCAATCCGGCGCGTCGACCTGCACGTCTCCGAAGCGCAGCTTGTGCGGCGGCGGCGCGATCGGCGGCACCGGGGCGACGGGAACGGGGCCGTGCAGCCCTTCGAGCGGGGCCAGATACTTCGGATTCGGCAACGGACGCGCCCACTGCAACGAACTCAGCGTGTCGTCCGGAATCCGCACACCTTCGTACGGGCGCACGTTCGGCGCCTCGGCCGCGGGCCACTGGGCCGGCTGATCGGTGGGATCCGTCCGGGTCACCGGAACGGGGCGATCGGGCGCCGCGTCGGCGGTGCCGGTTCCCACCAGCGCGAGAACGAGAGGAACCGTTCCCACGGCGAAGAGAGGACCCAACTTCGCCCGGTGCGGTTTGGGTGCTCGGTGCTTGCCTGTGCGCATAGATCACCTTTCATCCGAAGGAGACGTCGACGCCCCACATTCGGATCTGCCGGTGACCTGGATTGGTCGAACACGCTATTACGGCGGGATCAGCCGGCTTTCGCGTCGGTATGCGCCTTGTCCACCGCGACCCGGCTGTTGGTGGAAGCGCCGAGAGCGGCGGCCAGCTGTTCGGCTTCCTCGTCGTCGGCGTTGCTGATCGCCTCCAGAGCCAACCGTGCGAACACCCACTGCTCGGTGGCCGCCATCTGTCCGCGGCTGCGGCCGAGGAAGGTGACGAACCACTGGATGACGGTGATGATCCGGCTGCGGTAGCCGACCAGGTAGTACAGGTGCAGCGCCAGCCAGGCCAGCCACGCGATGAAGCCGCCGAACTCCAGCTTGCCCACCTGGCACACGGCGCTGAACCGCGAGATCGTGGCCATGCTGCCCTTGTTGAAGTACTTGAACGGCTTGCGCTCCTGCGGCGTCTGGCCTTTCAGCCCCGCGGTGATCTGCCGGGCGGCGTAGGTCGCGCCCTGGATGGCGCCCTGCGCCTGCCCCGGCACGTTCGGCACCGACATCAGATCGCCGACCACGAACACGTTCGGGTGGCCCTTGACGGTGAGGTCCGGCTCGACCACGACCCGGCCCGCGCGGTCGACCTCGGTGCCGTCGGACTGGTCGGCGATCAGCTTGCCCAGCGGGCTGGCCTGCACGCCCGCCGACCACACCTTGCACGCCGACTCGATGCGGCGGATCGTGCCGTCGGCGTCCTTCACCGTGACGCCGAAGGCGTCGACATCGATCACCATGGCGTTGAGCTGGATCTCCACGCCCATCTTCTCCAGGCGCCGCTCGGCCTTGCTGCCCAGCTTCGGGCCCATCGGGCCGAGCACCGCGCCCGCGCCCTCGATCAGCACCACCCGCGCGTCGCGCGGATCGATGTTGTGGAAGGTGCCCTCCAGCGTGCGGTCGGACAGCTCGGCGATCTGTCCGGCCAGCTCGACGCCGGTCGGGCCCGCGCCGACGATGACGAAGGTCAGCAGGCGGTCGCGCTCCTCCTGGGTGGTCGCGAGCTCGGCCTGCTCGAAGGCGCCGAGGATCCGGCCACGTAGCTCGAGCGCGTCATCGATCGTCTTCATGCCCGGCGCGTAGGTGGCGAACCGGTCGTTGCCGAAGTAGGACTGCTGCGCGCCGGTCGCGACGATCAGGCTGTCGAAGGGTGTGACGGTGTCCTTGTCGAGCAGGCGCGAGGTGACCGTCTTGGCGGTCAGGTCGATGTCGGTGACCTCGCCGAGCAGCACCTGCGCGTTCTTCTGCTTGCGCAGCACCAGCCGCGTGGCGGGCGCGATCTCGCCGACCGAAAGGATGCCGGTGGCGACCTGGTAGAGCAGCGGCTGGAACAGGTGGGTCGAGGTCTTCGAGATCAGCGTGATGTCTACGTCGGCGCGCCTGAGGTGCTTGGTGCCGAACAGGCCGCCGAAGCCCGAGCCGATCACCACCACCCGGTGTCGGCCGTTCTCGACAGTCTGAGTGCTCATCGTCCTGCTCCTCGATGGACCTGGGGGTCGTCCCCGGCGGGGGTTCCTGACAGCTAAACCGTAGCCGTCGAGTCGGGCACCGTCACGACGAGATGTCCGTTCTTGGCGTGTTGCGGTGCGATATCTCACTGCCGCCGGGCCGGGGCGGGGAGGATCGTCGCGACCGAACCGGCCGAGCGGGCGAGGTCGAGAGCCTACGATGGTAATTGTCGCTCAGGGAGGATTGCCATGGTCGCCGGTGACCGTGCGATCGGCCGGAAGCCCAGCGTGCGGGCCGATTCGGAGAACATCGCGCTGATCGAGGTACCGCACGGCCATCTGATCGACCGGGCGCTGGGATTGTTGCCGGAACGGCGCCAAGTGCTGGCCACCCCGCCGCGGGGGAGCGGCACCGTCGCGGTGCGCGGCGATGCCGGGCTGCCCTACCTGGGCCGGGCATTGCACTACATGCGCTGGGGCCCGGCCGAGATGATGGAGCGTTACCGCAGGTACGGACCCGTCTCGCTGAACACATCGCTCGGTGTCGACCGGGTGCTGGTCGCGGGACCGGACGCACTCGACGAAGTACTCGGGCACCGGCGCCGTGACTTCGGTCAGGGCTGGGACTACTTCATCGGACCGTTCTTCCGGCGCGGCTTGCTGCTGCTCGAATTCGACGAGCACAAATTCCACCGCAAGATCATGCAGCAGGCGTTCACCAGGGACCGGCTGGAAGCGCACTTGGCGGCGCTGACGCCGGTGGCGCGGGAGTACATCGCACGCTGGGTGCCAGGAGGGCGCGACGCCGAACGCACGGTGCGGCTGTATCCGGCGATCAAGGAGTTGACCCTCGAGATCGCCGGCGAGACGTTCATGGCGGTCGATGTCGGCCCGCGGCGCGGCCAGCTCATCGACGCGTTCGTCGACTGCACGCACGCGGGGCTGGCGATCATCCGTCATTCGGTGCCGGGCGGCAACTGGCGGGCCGGGCTGCGCGGCAGGAGAGTGCTCGAGGACTATTTCACCGCGATGCTGCCGGAGAAGCGCCGCGTCGAGACGGCGGACTTCTTCTCCGGGTTGTGCCACGCGCGCAGCGAGGACGGCGGCGTCTTCGGTGACGCCGACGTGGTGAACCACATGATCTTCCTGATCATGGCGGCGCACGACACCACGACGACGACCGCCACCGCCGTCGCGTACTACCTGGGCAAGCACCCGGAGTGGCAACAGCGGGTGCGCGCCGAGGTGCTCGACATGGACGCGCGCCTCGGCGACGGGGCGCCCGCCATCGCGGACCTGGAGGCGCTGCACGATCTGGATCTGGTGGTCCGGGAAAGCCTGCGGCTGATGCCGCCGGTTCCTGGACTGTCGCGCCGCGCCGTGCGCGACACCGAGATCGCCGGCCACTACATTCCGGCCGGCGCCCCGGTGGACCTCGCCTACCAGGTGAATCACTTGCTGCCCGAACTGTGGACCCACCCCGAACGCTTCGATCCGGAGCGATTCGGCGAACAGCGGCGCGAGGACAAGTCGCACCGCCTCGCGTGGATGCCGTTCGGAGCGGGCGCGCACAAGTGCATCGGGATGCACTTCGGCACGTTCGAGGTGAAGACGGTGACCGCCGCCCTGGTGCGTGCATACGAGTGGCGGATCCCCGAGAAATACCGCATGCCCTGGGGATTCACCACGATTCCCTTCCCCAGGGACGGTGCGCCGATGACGTTGCGCAGGCGCGCGGCCGCCTGAGCGGCCGGGCGGTCAGCGGCCCGCGAGCAGGATCTCCGCGAGCTTGGTGTCGGTCTCGGCGCCTTCGGTGTAGCCGCCCGCGTCACCCAGCGAGCTCATGATGGCCAGGGTGTAGCGCTCGCCCGGTCCCGCGAAGCCGACCGAGTTGACCACCCAGCCGCCCTGTTCGGCCGACCAGCCGTTCTTCAGTCCGGGACGCATACTCGCGCCCGCGCCCCACACGCCCCAGTGCTGGTTGGAGTCCACCGCGCGCATCCGATCGACGAGGTAGTTGCGGTCGTCGGGGTGCATGTGGTTGAGGACGTTGTCCATCAGGCGGTCGAGGTCGGCGGCGGTGCACTTCTGGAACGACCAGTCCGGGAACAGCGCGGTGTTGGTCGGCTGGGGAACCAGCGAGCTCATCCCGTTGGCGCGGAAGGCGTTGTTGAACGCCATCCGGTCGACGCCCGCGTACTTGGTCCAGAGCAGGTCGGCGGCGCCGTCGTTCGAGGTCGCGAGCATGCCCTCCATCAGGCCGCGGTCCTCGGGGGTCAGGTTGATGGCGCCGACCCGCGCCCGGTTGAGCAGGTCCGCGGCGATCGCGAGCTTGATCGTGGAGGCGGTCCAGACCGCGTTCTCGGCGTTGGCGTTGGCGTAGACCCCGCCGGACACCCGGTCGCGCAAGACGTAACCGGTGACACCGGGACGGGTGTTGAGGTAGGCGTCGGCCTTCGCGATGCGGCTGCTCAGATCGCAGTCGAAGCCGGGCAGGCAGCCCTGCGTGTGCGCGAGCGGCACCGCGCCCGCGATCGGGAGCGCGGCGGGCAGGCTCGCAGTGATGATCGCCGCTGCGGCGAGGACACAGGCGGAAGCGGCCACGCGGGGAACGGTTCGGGTGGCGGGGGACGGATAACGCACGAGGGATGACGATCGCACATCGCGGGTCCGGACGCACGTCTTGAGCTCGGATCCAGGGTGTGCTAACACCCGTTCCGGGTGCTTGCGCCGCAGTGGATTTCGATCGTCACCGCAGGCCGGGCACGTCAGCGGAAGGCGGCGCGCAGTTCCTCGACGGTGCGTCCGTTGAGCCGGTAGCAGTGCTCGAAGGCCTCGGTGTGCCGGTCCCTCGGCCAGGAATGCAGGACTACGGTGCGACCGTAGTGGCGCGAGTTGATCAGGTCCCAGCGGTCACCGATCCGGCGGACCGTGAATCCGCCTTTCGGGAGCAGGGGAATCACCATCGCATCCATAGAACGCGAACCAGCCTTTCGGTGCAGCTCTCTCGTTCCGCCCCGGTGCAAGCTCTCCTCCCCGGTGCAGCACTGTCGCACATCCCCGCCGCGGCGCCCGTGTGACACGTCGGAGTAATCCGTTCTGGTGTGGTCTATTTCACTGACCTCCGGATGGGGCGGTGCGGTTGCACGTCGGTCGCTGGGCGTATAAACGTGCACGAAGTCCGAGGCCGGGCAGCCGGACACCACCGATCGAGAGGGCGCAGATGCCGCTGCACATCCACCGTGCCGAGCGCGCCGACGTCCTCGCCCGTGCGCTCGCCGGGGTGCTGGCGTCGCCCCAGGAAGACCCGTTCGCGCCCGAGGTGGTCGCGGTGCCCGCGAAAGGCGTGGAGCGCTGGCTGACGCAGACGCTCTCGGGGGTGCTCGGCGCGGGGGGAGCGGCCGACGGCGTGTGCGCCAACATCGCCTTCCCCTCGCCTGCCGCGCTGGTCGCGGAGGCGCTGGCCGCGGCGAGCGGGGTGGCGCAGGCGGAGGATCCGTGGGCGCAGGAGCGGGCGGTGTGGACGCTGCTGCGGGTGATCGACGCCTCGCTGTCCGAGCCCTGGTGCGCGGTGCCCGCCAGGCATCTCGGCGCAGGAGACACCACGGGCGGCGAGCACCGCGCCGGACGGCGTTACGCGACCGCGGCACAGGTCGCCGCGCTGTTCGACAGTTACGCCGCTCAGCGTCCCGCCCTGATCACCGAGTGGGCGGCGGGCCTGGACACCGATGGTGCGGGCGCTCCGATACCCGACGACCTGCTCTGGCAGCCGATGCTGTGGCGCGGGCTGCGCGCCGAGATCGGGGCGCCGAGCCCGGCCGAGCGGCTCGACGCCGCCTGTGCCCGGCTGCGCGCGCGGCCGGATCTGGTCGCGCTGCCGCCGCGGTTGTCGCTGTTCGGCGTGACCCGGTTGGCCGGCGACCAGTTGGCCGTGCTGTCGGCGCTGGCCGCCGGTCGCGACGTGCACCTGTGGCTCGTGCATCCGAGTCCGGTCCTCTGGTCGACCCTGAGCGAGTTGCCCCCTGCCCGCACGCGCGCCGAGGACCGCAGTGCCACGGCGGTCACCCATCCGCTGCTGGCGGGACTGGCGCGCGACGTCCGGGAGTTGCAGCAGCGGTTGGCCGCGTCCGCCGTCACAGGAACCGACACCTATCATCCGGTCAGTGAACTCGATGACGTTGCGGCACAGCGTGATTCGTCCATGACATTGCTGCGTGCGCTGCAACGAGGTATCCGGGACGACCGTTGGCCCCCGGTGGCGGGGCAGGTCGGCGCCGACGGCACCGTGCAGGTGCACGCGTGTCACGGCCCCGCACGGCAGGTGGAGGTCCTGCGGGAAAGCCTGCTCGGGCTGTTCGCGGCCGACGAGACGCTGGAGCCGCGCGACGTGCTGATCATGTGCCCGGAGGTGGAGGCGTACGCGCCGCTGGTGCGCGCGGCATTCGGGCAGCGCGCGCCGGGATCGCCGGAGACGCAGAGCGACTCGGAGCATCCGGCGCACCGCTTGCGGGTGCGCCTGGCCGACCGGGGACGCGGGGTGACCAATCCGCTGCTCGCGGTCATCGCAGTGCTGCTCGAGCTGGCCGACGGCCGGGTGACGGTGACCCAGGTGCTCGATCTCGCCGCCGCCGAACCGGTAAGGCGTCGTTGCGGATTCGATGACGACGACATCGAACGATTGCGCGAGTGGGCGGCCGAGTCCGGGGCGAGGTGGGGCATCGGGCAGCGTCAGCGCCAAGCGTTCGGGCTCGCCGATTTCGCGCAGAACACGCTGAACAGCGCGGTGGACCGGATCCTGCTGGGGGTCACCGCGGGCGAGACCTCCGACGATTGGCTGGATCTCGCGCTGCCCTTGGACGACGTGGACAGCAACGACGTCGATCTGGCCGGACGCTTCGCGGAGTTCGTCGACCGGCTCGCGGTGTGCCTGCGCGACCTGCGCGGCCCCCGTCCCGCGCACGAATGGGCGGCGGCGCTCGGCCGCGCGCTGGATCTGCTGACCGACGTGCCGGACGCGCAGGCCTGGGTGCGTACCGAGGCCAGGCAGGAACTCGCCGCCGCCACCGACCACGCGGGCGAGGTGTCGTTGCGGCTGGCCGACGTCGGTGTGCTGCTGCGTTCGCGGCTGGCGGCGCGCCCGACGCGGGCCAACTTCCGCACCGGCGAACTGACCGTCTGCACGATGGTGCCGATGCGGTCGGTGCCGCACCGGGTGGTGGTGCTGCTCGGCCTGGACGACGAGATGTTCCCGCGCGCGAGCGCCGCGGACGGAGACGACGTGCTGGCCCGTGAACCCCTGCTGGGCGAACGCGATCCGCGCAGCGAGGACCGGCAACTGCTGCTGGACGCCGTGCTCGCGGCGCGGGACACGCTGCTGGTGTTCCACACCGGCGCCGACCCGGTCAGCGGGGCGCACCGGCCGCCCGCCGTTCCGGTGGCCGAGTTGCTGGACGCGCTGCGGGCCCACGTCGGCGCCGCGGCGATGCGCTCGGTGGTGACGCGGCATCCGCTGCAATCCTTCGATCGCAGGAACTTCCGGGCCGAGCAGCCGTTCAGTTTCGACACGGTGGCCCTGGCCGGCGCGCACGCGGCCGATGGACCCGCGCTGCCGCGGCCCGGATTCTTGACCGCGCCGCTGCCCGCCGCGCGAACGGCGGATGTCGCGCTGGCCGATCTCATCTCGTTCGTGGAGCACCCGGTGCGCGCTTTCCTGTGGCAGCGGCTCGGTCTGCGGGTTCCTGAGCACGACGAGGACATCGCCGACCGGCTGCCCATCGAGCTGGACGGCTTGGCCAAGTGGGAGCTGGGCGAACGCCTGCTCGCGGCCCGCCTGACCGGCGCGGATCCGGCCGGGCTGCGGGCGGCGGAGTGGCGGCGCGGCACGCTGCCGCCGTTCGGATTCGGCGCCGCCGTGCTCGACGAGGTGGAGCACACCGTCGACCGGTTGGTGCGCGCCGCGCAGGCGGACTACGCGGGCCCGGCGCGCGCGGTGGACATCGCGATCGACCTGGGCAACGGGCGGCGGCTCACCGGCACCGTGCCCGAGGTGCGCGGCGACACCCTGGTCCGCACCACCTTCTCCCGGCTGGCCCCCAAACACCGGATCGGAGCGTGGGTTTCGCTGCTGGCGCTGACCGTCACCGAGGACCGTTCCTGGCGGGCGGTGAGCACCGGCCGCGGCCAATTCGGCCGTCCGACCTGGCGGTGCGAGCTCACCGCACCCGACGCGCCCGCGGCGGGGGAGATCCTGCGGAGGCTCGTCGCGCTGCGCGACGAGGGCCTGACCGAACCGCTGCCCGTCGCGCCCGCCGCCACCGCGGTATACGCCGAACGTCGTTTCCGCGGCGCGAGCACCGCCGACGCGATCGCGGCGGCGGAGCGCGAATTCAACGGCGGCCCCAACGGTCCAGGGCCCTTCGGCGATCACACCGACCGACACCTGCGCTACGTCTGGGGCCCGGCGCCCCGGCTCGAGGACCTCATGGCCGCGCCCGCCGCGGCGGGCGAACCCGGCGAGAGCACCCGCTTCGGCGCGCTGGCCCGCCGGATGTGGGCCCCGTTGCTGGCCGCGGAAAGCCAGGGCCAGCCGTGACCGATCGCGAACCGACGCGGCACATGACACCGGAATACGCCGACGCGGCGCGTGTCGGTCGCCGGTGGGCGGCCGGGGGCGCGGCAGAATGTCAGCTCGGACAGTCGTTTCGGGTCCCGGTGGCGTGGCCGGTCACCGGGGCGAGCGCGCCGTCCGCCGAGTGTGTGACCACCGGCCGCGCAAGAGGGAGGCGCACATGACCGTGCAGGAGACCTCCTTCCCGGCAAACGCTTTCGATGCGGCCGCGTTCGAACCGTACGGACCGCTGCCCACCGGCACGACCGTGCTGGAGGCCAGCGCGGGCACCGGCAAGACCCACGCCATCGTCGGTCTCGCCGTGCGCTATGTCGCCGAGGCGGGTGTCGACGTGTCCCAGCTGCTGCTGGTGACCTTCAGCCGCGCGGCGACCCAGGAGCTGCGGGAACGCACCCGCGACCGATTCGTCGCCGTCGCCGCGGGATTGACCGATCCGAACGCGGCCAGGGCGCACGCCGACGAACTGGTCCGGCACCTCGCGCAGGCCGGGGAAGACGAGGTGCGGTCGCGGCGGCGACGGTTGCTGACCGCCCTGTCGGATTTCGACGCGGGCACCATCGCCACCACGCACAGCTTCTGCCAGCGCATGCTCGACGAGCTCGGCCTCGCGGGTGAACACGACCCGGGCACCAGGCTGGTGGAGACCGTCGACGATCTCGTCGGCACCGTCGTCGACGATCTGTATCTCCAACGCTACGCGCGCGGGGAAGCGCCGTTCTCGGTGAAGGAGGCCCGCACGCTCGCGCTGGCCGCCGTGCGAGACCGGCACGCGGCGCTCGAGCCCGACGGCGAGGCCGGCGAGCGGGTGGCATTCGCGCGCGCCGTACGCGCGGAGACCGAGCGCCGCAAGCGGCTGGCCGGGCTGCGCGACTTCGACGACCTGCTGGTACTGCTGCACGACGTGCTCGCCGACCCGGAGCACGGCCCGCGCGCGTGCCGTCGCATCCGGGCGCGCTACCGCGTCGCCCTGGTCGACGAATTCCAGGACACCGACCCGCTGCAATGGGACATCCTGCGCAGGTCGTTCCACGGGCATGCCACGTTGGTGCTGGTCGGTGATCCCAAACAGGCGATCTACGCCTTCCGCGGCGCGGAGGTGCTCAGCTACCTGGACGCGGTGGCACACGCCGACGTCCGCAAAGAACTCACCACGAACTGGCGCAGCGACGCCGGACTGCTCGCCGCGCTGGATCACCTGCACGGCGCGGCGGCTCTGGGGCACGAGGAGATCCGCGTCTATCCGGTCGCCCCGACCAGACCATGGTCCCGGTTGTCCGGACCTTCGGAACTCACCACGCCGCTGCGGGTCCGGTGCCTACCGCGCACCGGCGCGGGACCGCTGAACAAATCCGGCTTCCCGGCCGTCGGGCGCATGCGGGCCAAGGTCGCCGACGATCTCGCCGCCGATATCGTGCGCTTGCTCGAATCCGGTGTGCAGCTGGATGGGAAAGCGGAGACGGTACTGTCCGAAGCCGATTCGATCGAGGCGGTCGACACGGCGCGCAGGCCGATCGGGCCGGGCGACATCGCGGTACTGGTGCGGACCCGCTCGCAGATCGATGTGGTGCGTGCGGCGCTGGACCGCGTCGGCGTCGCCTCCGTGCTCGCGGGCGGTATCAGCGTCTTCGCGACCGACAGCGCCACCGACTGGCTGTGGGTGCTGCGGGCGCTGGAACAGCCGCATCGCGGCGACCGGGTGCGGCTGGCCGCGTGCACACCGCTGTTCGGTGTGACCGCGGCCGAGATCGACAGCGAGGGAGCCGATCTGGTCGGCCGGGTGAGCGCTCAGCTGCGTGAGGCGGCGCGGCTGTTCACCCGCGCGGGATTCGCGGCCGTGTTCGAGAAGATCGCCGCCGAAACCCGCCTGGCGCCGCGGCTGCTCGCCGTGGAGAACGGGGAGCGGCAGCTGACCGACCTGCGGCACCTCGCGCAATTGCTCGACCAAGTCGCGCTCACCGAGGGACTGGGGCTGACCGCGCTGACCCGGTGGCTGGCCGACCGCGTGCGCGATCCCGCCTCCGGCGCCGTCGCCGACCGCAGCCGCAGGCTCGACCGGGACGCCGCCCCCGTCCAGATCGCCACCGTGCACGCGAGCAAGGGACTCGAATTCCCGGTGGTGTACCTGCCGTTCGCCTGGGACAGCGCGAAGAACCCCTACCCGGCGACGTTGCTGTTCCACGCCGACGACGGTGCGCGCGTGCTGGATGTCGGCGGCGCGGACGCTCCCGGATTCGCCGAACGCAAGGCGCGCAGTGAAGCCGAGGAGGCGGGCGAGGAACTCCGGCTGCTGTACGTCGCGCTCACCCGCGCCATGTGCCAGATCGTCGCGTGGTGGGCGCCCGCGATCACCACGGCGGCGTCGCCGTTGCACCGCATGGTCTTCGGCCGCGCCGATCGTGGCGCCGCCGTCGCCGCCCGAGCCGCGGTTCCCGCAGACACCGTTGCCGCGCAAACGCTTACGACGTGGGCGCAGGACGCGGGCGCGGCGATCTCGGTGACGGCGGTGGCCGGAACCGACGGCGTCGCGATCCGGCGGGCGCGCACCGGGCCCGTGCCCGGCGCACTGGCCGCGGCCCGCTTCGACCGGGCGCTGGACCAGCAGTGGCGGCGCACCTCGTACTCGGCGCTGACCGCCTCCGCGCACGGCCCGGCGGCGCCCGAATCCGACAGCGAACCGGAGGGCGCGCCGGGGCCGGGCGACGAGCCCGCGGGCGCCTCCCTGATCGGCGCGGCGGAGCCGGAACCGTCGGGCGCGGCGTCGCTGATGAACGCGCTGCCCTACGGCGCGGAGTTCGGCACCTTGGTGCACGGCGTCCTGGAGCGGATCGACACCGGTCGTCCGGATCTGGCGGCCGAGGTGCGCGATCGGTGCCGCGAGGCGGTGGGCGAGCTGATGGCCGAAGTGGATACCGAAGTGCTGGCGACGGCGCTGCTGGCGGTGCTGCGTACTCCGCTCGAGGGCGGCTGCCTGGCCGGCATCGCCCCTGGCGACCGTCTCAGCGAACTCGAGTTCGAATTGCCACTGGCGGGCGGGGACCGCGTCGGCGCCACCGCGGCGACGCTGCGGCGCGTCGCCGAGTTGCTGCGTGAGCACCTTTCGGCCGACGACGACTTGTTCCCCTACGCCGAGCAGCTTGTGGCGCTCGAGGACATACCGCTGCGCGGTTACCTGACCGGCAGCATCGACGCCGTGCTCCGTATCGCGGGCGACGCGCACCCGCGATTCGTCGTCGTCGACTACAAGACCAACCGGCTCGGCACGGGTGATCTCACCGTCGCGCACTACACCCGCGACCGCATGGCCGCTGAGATGCTGCGTTCCCACTATCCGCTGCAAGCGCTGCTGTACTCGGTCGCGTTGCATCGATATCTGCGCTGGCGGTTGCCCGGCTACGACCCGGCCCGGCATCTCGGCGGAGTCCGATACCTGTTCGTGCGCGGCATGATCGGACCGGAGACGCCGGCGGGCTGCGGCGTCTTCGACTGGCACCCGCCCGCCGATCTGGTCGTGGCGCTGTCGGCGCTGCTGGCAGGGGAGGCGGGGCGGTGACCTCGATCCAGGTGGCGCAGCGCGGCACCGGGCTGCTGCGCACGTTCAACGAGGCCGGTGTGCTCTCGGCCGCCGACGTGCACGTGGCGCTGCGGTTGGGCCGGCTGGGCCGGGAATCGTCGGAGCCGGTGCTGTTCGCCGCGGCGCTGGCCGTGCGGGCAGTGCGCTCCGGCTCGGTGTGCCTGGAACTGCACCGGATGCGGGAGATCGGCGTGGACGCCGACGAGAACTGGGACGCGGGCATCGATCCGGCGACGCTGCCGTGGCCGGACATCCCGGCCGTGGTCGCCGCGCTGCGGGTGAGTCCGCTGGTGCGCGGTGGAGCGGCGGGTCCGTTGCGGCCGCTGCGACTCGTCGAATCCCAGGGGCCGGGCGATGCCGGTCCGCTGCTCTATCTCGATCGGTACTACCGGCAGGAGCAGACGATCCGGCAGGTGCTCACCGAGCGCTCCGCACACCATCCGGTGGTCGCTCCCGGCGTCGTGCGCCGGGAACTGGACCGGTTGTTCGACGCGTCGGCAGGCACGGCGCCGGATCGCCAGCGCCTGGCCGCCGCGCTCGCCGCGACGCACTGGACCACTGTGGTCGCGGGCGGGCCCGGCACCGGCAAGACCCACACCATCGCGCGGATCATCGCCTTGCTGTCCGCGCACCGCGAGACCGAGCCGAAGTTGCCCGCGCTGCGCATCGCGCTGGCCGCTCCCACCGGGAAAGCGGCGGCTCGCCTCCAGGAAGCCGTTCGCGAGCAAGCGATTTCGCTCGGATTGCCCGAACTCACCGCCGCCACCTTGCACCGGCTGCTCGGCTGGCAGCGCGGCCGCAGTACCCGGTTCAAGTACCACGAATTCAACCGGCTGCCCTACGACGTGATCGTGGTCGACGAGACCTCGATGGTCTCCTTGACCATGATGAGCAGGCTGCTGGCCGCGCTGCGCCCGGACACCCGCCTGGTCCTGGTGGGCGACCCCGACCAGCTCGCCTCCGTCGACGCGGGCGCGGTGCTCGCCGACCTGGTAGCCGGACCCGTGGCGGCCACCCCGAATCCCGTGCTCGACGAGATCCTCGGTCCGGAGGCGACCGGCGAGCACGCCGAGGCCCTGACCGCGCTGGAGCGCACCCGCCTGCGCGGCGGCATCGTCCGGCTGACCCGGGGCCGCAGGTTCGGCGGACGCATCGCCGACCTGGCCGTCGCGGTGCGGGCGGGGGACGCGGACGCCGCGCTCGAGCTGTTGCGCGCGGGCGGCGACGAATTGTCGCTCAGCGCGCCCGACGAGCTGACCGCGGTCCGCGCCGACGTGGTGCGGGCCGCGACGACGGTCACCGCCGCCGCCCTGGACGGCGACGCGACGGGCGCGCTGCACGCGCTGGAAACGCATCGCCTGCTGTGCGCGCACCGGCAGGGGCCGTTCGGCGTGGAGCGCTGGGACCGGATGGGCGCGGAGTGGGCCGCCGCCGCGGGGGCGGGCCCCGATTCGCAGCAGGCGCCGTGGTATCCCGGACAACCGCTGCTGGTCACCGCGAACGATCACGAGGCGCGGATCTACAACGGCGACACCGGCGTCGTCGTGCGGATGCCCGACGGCTCGCTGCGCGCGGCGCTGCAACGCGGCAGCGAGCCGTACCTGGTTCATCCCACGCAGTTCCCCGCGGTCGTCACCGTCTTCGCCATGACCATCCACCGCAGCCAGGGCAGCCAGTACGACACCGTCTCCGTCGTCCTGCCCGAGCCCGAATCCACCTTGCTGACCAGGGAATTGCTGTACACCGCGATCACCAGAGCACGCCGCCACGTCCGGATCATCGGCACCGAGGAGTCCATCCGCGCGGGCATCGCGCGGCGGGTGCTGCGGGCCAGCGGGCTGTCGCGCCGGGAAGGGCCCCGATGACGGGATCTCACATTCGCGGCGCCCGCGGCGTCTACCTGGTGTGAGCCTGCCCCCGTTCGAGGAAATAGTGGCCGAATACGGCCCGATGGTGTTGCGCGTCTGCCGGGCGGTGCTCGGCCCGTCCGACGCGGCCGACGCCTGGTCGGAAACGTTTCTCTCCGCGTTGCGGGCGTTTCCCGGCCTTTCCCCGGACACGAACATCGAGGCATGGCTGGTCACCATCGCGCATCGCCGCGCGCTCGACGTCGGCCGGGCGCTGACGCGCGCTCCCGTCCCAGCCGAGACGTTGCCGGAGCGTCCCGCCACCGCCCCCGGACCCGCCGACTACGACCCCGACCTGTGGGCCGCCCTGCGCGCACTGCCGACCAAGCAGCGCCAAGCGGTCGCCTACCACTATCTGGCCGGGCTTCCCCACGCGGAGATCGCCGAATTGCTCGGCAATTCTCCGGACGCCGCCCGCCGCGCCGCCGCGGACGGCCTGAAGACCCTGCGCAAGCTCTACCCGAAGGACGAATCATGATGGTCACCCTCGATCACGGTGACGGGTTGTCGGGCGCGCTGACCCCGGACGCCGACCTGCTCGCCACGCTGCACGCGCGACTGACCTCCGAGGCCGACGCCGCGGGCCTGCTCGATGTCGCCTACCGCCTGCTGGAGACCCCGGTGGGGACGTTGCTGCTGGCCGCGACGCCCGCCGGACTGGTCCGCGTCGCCTACCCGACCGAAGACCACGACGCGGTACTCGCCACACTGGCCGCGCGGATCAGTCCCCGGATCCTCGCCGCGCCCGCCCGCTTGGACGTGGCGGCCCGGCAGATCGAGGAATACTTCGCCGGCCACCGGACGCATTTCGACCTGCCGCTGGATCTGCGGCTGGCCGCCGGGTTCCGCCGCCAGGTGATCGAGCACCTGCCCGCCATCGGCTACGGGCAGCGCGCGAGTTACGGCGCGGTGGCGGCGGCCGTCGGGAACCCACGCGCGGTGCGCGCCGTCGGCTCCGCCTGCGCGCGCAACCCGCTGCCGGTGGTGATCCCGTGCCACCGGGTGGTACGCGGGGACGGATCCATCGGACAGTACGTCGGCGGCGTCACCGCCAAGCACGCGCTGTTGGATCTGGAGGCGGCGGCATGACCGAGCCGAGCACCGGAACCGTTGGGAACGGTCGCTGCGCGGAGCATCGTGCCGGGCCCGCTCCCGTCCCGGGGCGGGCCGAAGCCGCCGCCCTGGCGGATCGCGTCGACGCCCAGCCGTGGCGGACGCTGCTCGCGGAAGTCGACGCGCACGGCTGCGCGGCGACCGGGCCGATCCTCACTCCGCGGGAGTGCGCCGAATTCACCGCCATGTGGGACGACCTCACCCGTTTCCGATCCACCGTCGACATGGCGCGCTATCGATTCGGCGAAGGCACTTACCGCTATTTCGCGCATCCGGTGCCCGATCCGATCATGGAACTGCGGGCGGCCTTCTACCGAAAACTGTTGCCGCTGGCACGTTCCTGGGCCGATCGCCTCGGCGACGCGGCTCCGTGGCCGGAGGAGTTCGGTGATTGGCTCGACATCTGTCACGCCGCGGGGCAGACCAAGCCGACTCCGATCCTGCTGCGCTACCAAGCCGGTGACTGGAACGCCCTGCATCGCGACCTCTACGGCGAGTTGGTCTTCCCGCTTCAGGTCGTCATCGGGCTGGACCGGCCGGGGATCGACCACACCGGCGGGGAATTCCTGCTCGTGGAGCAACGCCCGCGCGCCCACTCCAAAGCGACTGTGTCCGTGCTGGAGCAAGGCCACGCGTTGGTCTTCACCACCCGCGATCGGCCGACGCCCGCCAGCCGCGGCTGGTCCCGCGCCCCGATCCGCCA
Source organism: Nocardia sp. NPDC004260 (assembly GCF_053603155.1). NCBI lineage: Bacteria > Bacillati > Actinomycetota > Actinomycetes > Mycobacteriales > Nocardiaceae > Nocardia > Nocardia sp. NPDC004260. Next base: position 110,132 of record NZ_JBSGEZ010000002.1, read on the forward strand.
CGGGGTCAGCCGCGTGCGCGGCGGCCTGCGGCACACCCTCGGTCTCGTCCTGCACGACGCGCAATAAGGCCACCGTGTGCACGCTGCTCGACGGCGTCGGACGACCGTATCGCAGCGCAGTCCCCGGGCGATTCGGCGGCCACCGCCGCCGCCGGATCTACGGTCGTCTCGACTGCCCTTCGGCGCTGCGTGCGCTCGCGAAGGGCGCCTACCGCGCGCATCGCGTCTTCTTCGCGACCGAAGCCGACGCGATCTCCGCTGGTTACCGCCCCTGTGCGGTCTGCTTGCCCGAGCATTACGCCGCGTGGAAGTCGTCGCGCTGATCGCGGGTTGCGCCGGCCGCCGCCGAAGCACGGACGCTCCTACGCCTGTTCCGGTGCGCCGGTACGCGCGGGCTCGTCGCGGACCCACGCGTCGGTCTGGGTGAGCCAGAACAGATAGGCCAGGACGGGTAGCACGGTGACCGCGGCGGCGGCGACGACGGCGAGCAGTCCCACCAGGGTCGCTCGTGCACCGGCGGCATCCGCGATGAGCATCTGATCGACGAGGATCCATGGCGTCTGCGCGACGGGGCGGTCGGTTGCGGGGGTGAGGAGACCGCGTTTGCGTAAGAGGCAGGAGCTGGGACTTGCACGGATATCACAGGAGTGATAGAAGAAATCTACGACCTGCCGCGACCGCATCGATCCAGCCGCCGATGCCGATTGCGGCTACGGCCGGGACGATAGCCACAATCCTTGGCGGCCCGTGCAACCGGATCGGTGCAACACCGCTTCGTCAGCCCAGCAGCGCCAGCTTTTCGCCCTCGGCGATCTGCTGGGCGGTGGCATATGCGAGGTGCAGGAAATCGGCGCCTGCCAAGGCGGCCGCGGCGTCGGTCAGCACGCGCGTCATCCGCGGCGCGAAAACGTGTCCGATGGTCAAACCGGTGATCGCCCATACGTCGAAACAGAACGGGCAGCTGAGCAACTCACCGATGCTGTGCTGGACACCGTGGGTCGCCTTCGGCTCCTCGGCCACCTCTCCGGGCCCACCGTCAGCTGCGACCGGTCGCGTGAACGCCGCGCGTACCGGAGCCGTCACCGCGGCCTTCCTCCCCAAGCGGGACAGCTTGTGCGTGGCGAACGCGGTGACCACCAGATCACGAATGGTCATATCGCGCGGAAGCTTGCGACCTGTCGCGTTCCCGAGCAGTGCGACCACCGCCACTACAGTCGCGTAGGCAACCATCGTGGCGACATAGCCACCCACGGGGCGAGAGTTGTCGGTCACCGCCGGAATTCCGCGGGCATATCGTGAACGATCAGAATCGCGCGTCGCATCACAGCCTCCTCTTGGCACCCTGATGAATCTCTTCCGGCCTACCCTGGCCGCGGCCCGGCAAACCGCCGGGGGGAGTCGGGGGAGGGGTCTGCGGTCCCTCCCCCGATCAGGAGAAGAGTGACGTGACTACGAGAGGTCGTTCCTGCGGCGAGCTGTCATCCCTGCGTGCCACATTGTGTGGCGGTGCGCGTGGAGCAGATGCTCACTGGTGCTCGCAAGCGCCTGGTACAGGGAGGGAGCGGCGACCGCCTCGCCGCGGAACCGGTTTCTCAGTGGGATACGGGCATCACCTCCTTCTTCCGATTTCCATTTCACTGTGCGGTGACGGTTGCGCGGAGGACCGCGTTCGGTGGCAGGCCCCGCTTCGGGGTGCCACCCGTGCGTCCCGAGCATGTCCCCGCCGGGACAAGGGCTCGGAGCGCGCCGCGGTCCCGGCGCCGGGATGGACGGGTGCGCCCGCCCGCGCAATCGGGCCCGTGCCTCGCACAGGATCGCGTCGACCTCGGCGAACAACCGTTCGAGGTCGGGGTCGAGCAGCCAGGCGTCGCACTCCTCGAGTGACCGCGGACGTACAGCCGAATCGGACATGACGGCGTCTCCCGTCCCGGGGTCAGGCGTCGATCGCCTTGTGCCCGTTGCCGCGGCCGACCTCGATCTTGCGCGGCTCGGGCCTGTCCGCCAGCGGGATCCGCAGACGGAGCACGCCATCGGCGTAGTCGGCGCGGACCTGGTCGAGGTCGAGGTCGTCGCCCAGGAACAGTTGGCGGCTGAACTCGCCGCGAGGCCGCTCGGTGGCCAGCATCTCGCGATCGGCATCGAGTTCCGGCCTGCGCGCCCGAACGGTCACGACGTCGCGCTCGACGTTCAGGTCGAGGGAGTCGGGATCGATGCCCGGTGCGTCGATCTCGACGACGAACTGGTCGCCCTCACGCCAGGCGTCCATGGGCAGGACCGCGGGGCCGGCCGCTGTGCCGAACACCTGCTGCGTCCAACGTTCCAGATCGCGGAACGGATCAGTGCGCATCAGCATGGTCGTCACCTCCAACTCACTCTATTCTGCATAGAACGAATCAGATAACTTGTGCCGTGAGGCATAGATTTCTTATAGCACTTATCTGAGTGCCGCGCAAGTACCCAGCCGAGAAACGCGCGGCCCCTCGCCATCACCAGGTCCGAGTCGATGTACCGCCCTGGTTCGGGTCAGCTCGCGGCTCTTTCCGGGAAGTGGAGTACGAGACCCGCGTCCCAGGCGCGGTCGATGATGTCGGCGATATCGATGTCGCGTATGCCGCCGAACGCGGGGCCGTCGAACAGTTCGTCGATGTAGCGCAGGATGTGCTCGGCCACCGTGGATTCGACCCGGCCGATGCCTCCGGCGAGTCGGGATGTGAGGTCGCGAGCGCGCATCCTGATGGTGAGGTCTTCGGCGTGGACCTCGTCGGTCCGGAGGAACAGTCCGCAGGGTTCGCGGGGAATCAACGCGAGCCGGATCAGTACGCGGGCCGCGCCGATGTATCGCAGCGTTCGACCGGGCAGGCGGACGCGCAGGCGCAGCAGGATCGGCACCGCGATCGTCATATCCCAGGGTCCGCAGTCGCATCGCACGGCGTGTACGGGTCCGGCTTCGGCGATCGCGGTGGCGCGCACGAGTCCGTTCAAAGCTACCGGCACCGGCCCGATCTCGATGCGCTCACCCACGATCCGCGCGACGACGTCGGCGATTCGTTCCGGAGTTGCCGCGGCACGTAACACCCTGTCGGCGAAGTCCCTGCGCGACAAAACGTTTGCCGGAATGCTGCCGGGTGCCGTGTCGTGATGTTCGGCCATGTCGCTACCTCCGTCGTGCGCGGTCACCGGAAGACGGGTGGATACACCGCAGGTACGTGGCATCTACCCCGCCAGCGCGATCTCAATCGAGGGGCCGCCGCACCGGCTACGACGGCTGACCAGCCGGTGTCCGATCGTTTGGATATGCGCGAAGGGGGTACGGCCCGAACACATTCGCTCGCTCCGTCGACACACAGGTAGGCAAGTGGCCTGGGCGGATCACATCGGCGCGAGACGGGCCGCTACCACCGGGGAATACCGGCCGAAGTATCGAAGGGCGTGATCACGACCATGGACAACCATGTACCGACTGTCGGTGTCGAAGAGGAATTCCTGCTGACCGACCCCGAAACCGGCGCCCCTACACCGGCCAACATCCGAGTTGCCGAAGCGGCGAGGAAGGCGGACATCGATCTGCAGTTGGAGCTGACCAGCTGTCAGGTGGAAACCAGTAGCGGGGTGCATTCCGATATAGGCGACCTGCTCACGGAATTGCGCACGCTGCGTAGGACCGTCGCGGAATGCGCGGCCGCCAATGACGCTCGGCTCCTCGCTGTCGCGGTGCCCCCGACCGTGCCCGAAGGCTTCCCGGTCACCGATACGCCTCGATATCGGCGGATCGCCGACAGCTTCGGCATGATCGCCCATGAACAAGGACTGTCCGGATGCCATGTGCATGTCGGTGTGCCCGATCGCGAGACCGCGATACTGGTCGGCAATCACGTGCGTCCGTGGTTGCCGGTATTCCTCGCGTTGACCGCCAATTCGGCGATCTACCGTGGCAGCGAGACCGGATACGCGAGTTGGCGCAGCATTCTGTGGCGGCGCTGGCCCAGTGCGGGACCGCCACCGTACTTCGCCTCCGTCGAGGACTACGACGCGATCGTCGCGACGATGCTCGCCAGCGGCAGCATTCTCGACAACAAGATGGTGTACTGGGACATCCGGCCCTCGGAATCGTTCCCTACCGTCGAGGTGCGGGTCAGCGACGTACCCGCCACCGCGGAGGAAGCCGCGCTGCTCGCCGCCTTGATCAGGGCCACCGTCACCATGGGGGTGCGGGCGATCGAACAGGGTCAACCCGCCCCGCCCGTCCCTGCCGAAGTACTTCGCGCCGCCTACTGGAACGCCGCGCAGTCGGGTCTGGACGGTGACGGACTCGATCCCGTCGAAGGGCGGGTGATTCCACACCGAGATCTGCTGGACGAACTCGTTGCGCACATCGAGCCCGCGCTGCGGGACTTCGGTGACCAAACCTTCGTCACCGAAGCGATCGCCGACCTCGGCAAGCGTGGCAACGGCGCCCGACGCCAGCTCGAAGCGCTGCGTGACCGTCATGAGATCGGCGACGTGGTCGATGAACTGGCACACGCGACCCTGGAAGGGTGCACCTGACGGGGCTGATCGCGGATCGCCCCGGAGCCGCTAGCGCAGAACGGATTCGAACAAGGGCCAGCTGTTGTGCAGGTCGTGCTGCCAGTAGCCCCAGGAATGGGTGCCGCTCGGCCGCAGATCGAAGGTGGCGGGGACGCCGAGTTCTGTGAAGCGGTCGCGCAGTGACCTGGTGCAGCGGTCGGAGATGGCTTCGAGCATGCCGCCGATGGCCAACTGGTCCGCCATCTTCGCGGGGTTGCCGTCGATTCCCGTGCTGTGCGGCTGGTCCAGCGGGCCCGCCTGCCCGTTTCCGGAAGCCACGTAGATCGTCGTGCCGCGCAGCCGATCCGCGTGCACGTAAGGATCGTTGGCCGCCCAGGCCGGATCGCCCGGCGCGCCCCACATGTTCGCCACCGTGCCGCCTTCCGCGGTGACGATCATGGCCACCATGGCCTGTCCGGCGGGGTCGCTGGTGCGCACGCAGCCGCTGTAGGAACCGATGGCCTGGTACAAACCCGGTGCGGCCATGGCCAGCTGGAACACCGAGGTGCCCGTCATCGAGACTCCGGCGATGGCGTTGGCGCCGGTGCCGCCGAAGGTGGCGTCGATGATCGGGGGAAGCTCGCGGGTGAGGAACGTGGTCCAGCGCGGACGGCCGAGGACCGGGTCGTCGGCGCGCCAGTCGGTGAAGTAGCTTCCCGCGCCTCCGACCGGCACCACCACGGTCACCTGCCGGTCGGCGAAGAATCGGTCGACGTCGGTCCGGTCGGTCCAGCCATCGCCCGCGGTGCCGCCGTCGATGCCGTTGAGCAGATACAGCACCGGAGCCGGACGGGACGGGTCCGGGCGTGGCAGCACGACGACCGATACCGATGCGCCCATCGCGGGGGAGAAGACGGTCAGCTCGACTGCTCGCCCGTGTGCGGGTCGCATCGGGGGTGGTTCGGCGACCGCCGGGCTTCCGGAGCAGATCAGCATCAGCAGTGCGAAGAGCATTGCGCGCCGGACCGTTCCGCGTGAGTCGCGGCACAGTCGAGGGAACGCCATGCTCTCGACGCTAGGTTCCGCCGCACCGGGATCGCAATGGTCGCGGGCCCGGTTTGGGAAATACGGCAAATAGTCGACGAATCGAATTGGTAGGAAACACAGGATCATTCGAAAATCCGGCGGGTGGGCCGCCCGATGTTATTGACTGCGAATTCTCGCCCTCCTACCCGGGGCCAGGAGTCGACATGCCCGGATATTCGCATCGAACAGGCGCGGTACTCGCCGCGGTCCTGATTTTCACCTGCGTGATGATCGGCGCACAGCCGGTGGTCCGCGCCGAGCCATCGCGACCCGTCGCGGCGGACGGCTCGCGAATAGTGGAAACCCGGTTCGAATCCGACCGGCAATCCGAACTCGAGGTGTACTCGGCGGCGATGAACAGCGCTACGCGAATTCGGGTGCTGCGCGCGGCCGATCCGGACACACCGGCGCCGACCTTCTATCTCCTCAACGGCGCCAACGGTGGTGCGGAGGGGAATTGGCTCGACGGCACCGATCTAGTCGATTTCTTTCGCGACAAGCAGGTGAACGTCGTGATCCCGTTGGGCGGTGCGGGAAGCTACTTCACCGACTGGCGCAGCGACGATCCGGTGCTCGGCAGGCAGCGCTGGTCGACCTTCCTCACCGAAGAGCTGCCACCGCTCATCGACGCCACCTTCAACGGCACCGGGAAGAACGCCATCGCGGGCATCTCGATGGCAGGCACCTCGGTTTTCCAGTTGGCCATGGCCGCACCGGGTTTGTACAAGGCCATCGGTTCCTACAGCGGCTGCGTGCGCACCAGCGACCCCGCGGGGCAGGCGGTGGTTCAGGCGGTGGTCACGCAGCAGCGTGGCACCGTCGTCAACATGTGGGGGCCGCCGACCGATCCCGCATGGCGCGCCAACGATCCGTACCTGCACGCGGACCGGCTGCGCGGCACCGCCATCTACGTTTCCACCGGTACCGGGCTGCCCGGCCCGAAGGACAACTTCGAGGGCGCGCACGGCGACCTCGCGCACCTGCTCTACCAACTGGTGTTCGGGGCACCGTTGGAGGCGGTGGCGAACCTGTGCACGCACCAGTTGCAGGACCGGTGCGTCAGCTGGGTGTCGCTGCGACCTTCGACTTCCGGCCGAACGGCACCCACTCCTGGGGTTACTGGCACCAGGACCTGCGCAATTCGTGGCCGATGATCGAAGCGGCGATCCGATGACCCGCAAAGAGGCCGCGGTGGCGCTCGGATCGTTCGGGGCGTGCCTGATCTCGGTCTTCATGCAGATGATCGATGTGACGATCGTCAACACCGCCCTCCCGGTCGTCACCGCGGAGCTGCGGGCGTCGCGGTCCGAGCAGTTGTGGGTGGTGGCCGGGTACTCGCTGGCGTTCGCCTGCGTGCTCTCACCGCCGCTCGCGTCGGTGCGATCGTCGGCCGCCGCCGGATGTTCCTGTGGTCGGCGGTGGCCTTCACGGTGGCCTCGGTGTGGTGCGGGGTGTCCACCACCGCGACGGAACTGGTGCTCGCCCGGATCGTGCAGGGCGTGGCGGGCGCGGGGTTCCGGGTCGACGCCGCCGGTGCGATCGAGCGTCACCTGGTGCCCGAGGAGGACGTCGATTTCGTGCCGGTCGACTACGGCCACGTGGACGAGGCAAGGGCGATCCGCGATCACGTCCAGAAGACGACGCCGGGGCCTTTCGACTGGGACTGCTTCACCTTCGGGGCGATCGAACGCGAGGATTCGACGACGGTCTACCTGGCGGTCGATCATCTGCACACCGACGGATTCGGCCAGTACCTATCCGGGTTCGACCTCGCGCTGCTGTATCTGCGCGAGGTGTGGGAAGACGTCGGCATGCTGCATCCCGCGGCCAGCTATCTCGACTACTGCACCGCCGAACGGGAGTACATCGGCCGGATGACGCTCGCCTCGCCCGGCGTACAGAAGTGGCTGGAGCTCATCCGCGGGAACGACGGCGAACTGCCTTCTTTCCCATTGGATCTGGGCAGGCGGACCGATGTGTACAACCGCAGTGCGCACCGCACGGTCACGCTGTTCGACGAGCACACCGCGCTACGGTTCGAGCGGGTCTGCCGCGACAACGGCGCGGAGTTCGTCGGCGGGATCTTCGCCGCGGCGGCGCTGGCGGAGCGCGAGCTCATCGACAGCGACTACTACTTCGGCATGACACCGGTCAGCACCCGCGGTTCCGCCGCCGAGCGCGCGTCGGTCGGCTGGTATGTGACGTTGCTCCCGGTGGCCTTTCCGATCGCGCCTACCACCACCTTCGCCCGGGCCGCGGCCATCGCGCAGCACGCCTACGAGAACGGCCTGCGCCTGGCTCCCACCTCGTTCCAGCGCGTGGTGGAACTGCTGCCCGCCGACTCCGATCTGGACCTGGAACCGGGCTGGTCCACGCCGATGATCTCCTACGTCGACGCCCGAGAATTGCTCGGCAACGAGATGTTCGACCTGGCGTCGTGCGGGTTGTACGCCAATCGTGCCGCGTCCGAACAGGTGCTGATCTGGATCAACCGGCTCGCGTCGGAGACCACGCTGAGCGTCATCTACCCGGACACGCCGGTGGCGCACGGTTCCGTCGAGCGCTACGTGGCCACGCTCGAAGCGGTGTTCGCGGCGGCGGCCGAGGACACGGTGTGAGGAGGACATGTGCGCACCGCTTTTCGTGACCCGGGGATACCCGACGGAGAGAAGTCCGTCTACACCGTCAGCGTGGCCGATCGGCCGCCGAAGCTCGATCTGATCAGCGTGATATCGCACGACGGCGACGGTTACCGCTCGATGCTCGAGGTCGGCCTCGGACCCGCGAATTTCGCGATGACCATCGAGCAGCGGTTCCAGCGCTCGGGAGATCGGTTGTCGGCCGAGCGCTATCGCGCCGAGACACGCTCGGGCACCACGGTCGTCAGCCGCGAGGAGGCCAACTTCGTCGGCACCACCCATCTTCAGTTCGGCGGCGGGATCGCGCCGTTTCCGGCCAACGTGATGCCGCTCGCCGGCGGCATGACGCTGCTGCGCGGCCTGGACTTCGCCGAGGGCGCCGAGGAGTGCGTCGACCTGTGGCTCGCCTTCTCGGTGCACGTCCCGCTCGGGGCGAAAGTGGAGCAGCGCACCGTCGTCGACGTACCGGCCGGTCGCATCACCAGCTGGCAGGTACGTCTGCGACCGCGGCTCACCGGGCTGAACACGATGGTGGAAAAGGTGATCGGCGGGTTCCTGCCACCCGCGGTGGCGCACTTCGACGCGGTCGCCCCGCACCGGTTGGTCCGGATGAGTTTCCCGACCGGGCCGATGCCGTGGGATCCACGCGGCCTGCTGGAACTGGTCGCTTAGCACCGCTGGACTCCGTCAGGCCGCGGACGTGCGTTCCCGGATGCGGTCGACGGTGGCCGGGATGATGCGGCGGCGCGGTGACCACCAGTTGGCCGGGCCCATCAGCTGGACCAGCGCGGGCACCAAGAGCATGCGGACGAGGGTGGCGTCCACGACGAGTGCGATGATCATGCCCAGACCGAGGAAGCGCATCGGGGTCAGCGGGGAGAGGGTGAACGCCCCGGTGACGATGACCAGCAAGGTCGCCGCTGCGGTGATCACGCGCGCGGTCTTGACCGTGCCGACGCGCACCGACGCCGCGGTGCCGGCGCCCGCGTCGTGCGCTTCGACCATGCGCGACAGCAGGAACACCTCGTAGTCGGTGGACAGCCCGAAGACGACCGCGATGATCAGCACCAGCATGCCCGCGGTGATCGGGCCGCTGCTCACGCCGAGCGGACCGGACAGATGCCCGCCGCAAAAGATCCAGGTGAGCACGCCGAAGGTCGCGGCGAGGCTGAGGAAGGCGAGGGCGACGGCCTTGAGCGGCAACACGATCGAACGGAACGCGGTGAACAGCAGCACCAGCGTCGCGCCGACCATTACGAGGATCATCCACGGCATCCCGGCGACGATGGACCGCACGCTGTCCACGGTGGCCGCGGTGTCGCCGCCGACCCACAGCACGGTGCCGTCCGGCGGCGTCAGGGCACGGATGCCGCGCACCGAGGCGCTCGCCGCTTCGGTGCGATCGGTATCGCGCAGGAACGCGTGGAAGACGACGAAATCCTCGGCGCGACCCACCTGGACGACCTGCCGCACACCGTCGACCTTGCCCAGTGCCGCCGCGGCGGCATCCACCGCGGCCGACTGCGGCGGCCCGTTCGTGCCGTGCAGCACGGCGGTGGCTCCGCTGCCCGCCGCGGGAAACTGCGCGGTGAGCTCTTCGATGGTGACGCGCATGGCGTTGTCCGGGGGCAACGCGTGGTGGTCGATGTCGCCCAGCCGCAGCCCGGCCAACGGCGCCGCGAAGACCAGCAGGACGGCGCCGACGACCACGGTCACCAGCCCCGGCCGCCGCAGCACGCGGTCGACCAGGCCGCCCCAGAACCGGTCGGTGCGATCGATCGCGCGCGCGGCGCCGAGGCGCGCGCCGAACAGGGCGAGCAGGGCGGGCAGCACGGTGAGCGAGAGTCCAGCGGCCAGCGCGACCGCGGTGATCGCGCCGATGCCGAGCGAGCGCAGCACCGCCTGCGGGAAGACGAACGTACCCGCGAACGCGCAAACCAGCAGCAGTGCCGAGAATGCGATGGTTCGTCCCGCGGTCGAGTAAGTGCGGGTGATCGCGGAGCGCACGTCGTGCCCCTCGGCGACCTCCTCGCGGAATCGGGTGACCAGGAACAGCCCGTAGTCGATGGCCATTCCGAGGCCGAGCAGGGAGGCGATGTTCACCGCGAATGTGCTCACCTCGGTGAGTTCGGCGAGCACGCGGATGGCGCCCAGCGCGCCGAGCACGGTCAGGCCGCCGACCACGACCGGGAAGGACGCGGCGACCAGACCGCCGAACACCAGCACCAGGATGAGCAGCGTCAGCGGAAGCGAGAGCGCTTCCGCCCGGACCAGATCGTGCTGGGACTGCGCGTTGATCTCCGTGGAGACCGCGCTGTAGCCGGACAGATCGGCCGGAACACCCGGAACGCGAAGCAGCGGTTCGATGTCGGGGTACGCGGCGACACGCTGGTTGGCGTCACCGGCGAGATAGACCACGGCGAGCGCGTGCCGTCCGTCCGCCGCGCGCAGGAACTGCTTTCGCGCGAACCCAGCGTTCCAATAGGTTTCGATCGGCCGTTGCAGCATCGCCGGATCGATCCGCGCCAGCGACTCCTGCACCGAGGGGCCGATGTCGTCGAGCGTCTGTCCCTCCGGAGCGGTGTAGCGCACGACCACGTCGGGATTCTGCGGTCCGAAGTGCTCGCTCACGAGCTGATCCACGTGCGCGGACTCGCTGCCGGGATCGATGAACCCGGCAGCGGTGACCTTGTCCGACGCTCCGATGCCCAGGAGACCGGACAGCAGCATCACCCCGGTCACGACGGCGAGCACCATCCGTGGCCGGGCGAGGACGACCCGGGCGACGGCGGTCATGCCACGGCCGCCTCGTGCGGCGCGAGCTCGGCCTCGAGCCGCGCGGTGATCTTGTCCAGCAGCGCCTCCAGCCGGGTCTCGATGCCCGCGCCGTTGCGGCAGGAGACGGTCAGCTCCAGCTTCCCGCGCGATTCGACCATGGCGAACAGCAGCGGCATCGCGCCGCTGTGCTGCGGCAGCAACCGCATGGTGGTCGGTGTCCAGCCGGGGACGGCCAGCTCATCGAGATCGCAGCTGCCCATGTGGGAGACGGTGGCCGACACCATGTTCCGGTTCAGCCGTGCTCCCAGCCAGTTGCTCCCGCGCAGCACCGTGCGAATGACGGCGTCCGGGAACTTCGACAGCTTGCCGTTGTCCAATTCGTTCAGTTCGCGTTTCTCCCGCAGACCGACCCGCATCCGCTCCCTGACCGCCTCCCAGTCTTCGCCTGGCGCCACGTCGAGAAACAGGGGCAGCGCCAGGTTCGCGGTGGACCGCAAGCCGGGATCGTGCCTGCGCAGATCGACCGGAATCATGAAGCGCGACTTCGTCTCCGACTCTTCGGCCAGGATCGCCGCCACGCGCGCGACGATGCCCCTGCCGGTCGCCTCGATCGTGCGGTGGCGCAGCAGCCAGCGCGGGGCCGCCGGATCCTGGCGGCCGTGTCCGGACGGCGCCTGGAATGTGGGCAGCACCAAAGTCGGTCTGCCCGCAGCGCCGACCCGCGCGACCAGTTCGGCGTCCGCGACCGGGTCGGGAGCGCCGAGCGGCCGCTGCCCCCGCAGGGCGCGCAACACGTCGTCCACCCACATGCGCATGCCCATGCCGTCCATCACGCCGTGGAAGGCGCGGAACAGCACGGTGGTCTGCGCACCCGTGAGCAGCAGCACCTCGGTGGTGCGGTCCGGTGTGGGACCGATCGGGCTGTTGAGCACCGCGTCATGCTCCAGTGCGTCGTAGTTCAGCGACCATCCCGGCACTACGCGCACGGTGGCGGCCAAACCGCTGTCCACCCAGTCGCGGCCGTCGCGGACGAGGCGGGCGCCGGGAGCGGCGGCCGAGGCCACGTCGACGGCGGCCTGCACGGCGGCCGGGTCGAGGCTGCCTTCACCATGGACGGCGATGTGCATCACGAACGGCGGAGTCACCTGTCGCGTGGCGAAATAGAGGCGTTCGGTGGGGGTGATCTTCCTGCGGAAGACGGGGGCGTTGCTCATGCTGGTCTCCGGTAGCGGGGAAGTGCTCAGCGCAGGTCGCGAGTGAGTTCGACCGCTCCGCCCTGGCTTTGCAGCCAGGTGAGGAAGGCGGTCAGCCCGCTGTCGCGGTCCACGACCGGCCGGTAGCCGAAATCGCGCGCGGCGGCGCTGGTGTCGTAGGTGGCGCTGCGGGTGAGCAGAGCGACGGCGTAGCGCGAGAGCGGAGGCGACCAGCGTGTCGCGACGGCGGGGATGCGCCAGATCGCCTCGATGACCCGCACCGCCGCGTCGATCACCTTGGGGTTGGGTTTCCTGGTCGGCGGCTGGTATCCGAGCTGGGCGGTCACCTGGCCGAGAAAGCCCCAGACGTCGGTCTTCTCCGCGTCGGCGATGAAATACGCTTTGCCGCCCACCGTGTCCGAGGCGGCTGCTCGCACACAGGCCTCGACGATGTTGTCGACGTGGCACAGCGAGGCGTACACGGTGCGGCCGAACGACAAATCCGGCAACGTTCCCGCGCCGGCCCGCCCGAGCATCCGCACGATGGGACCGGACCGGTCGCCCGCACCCCAGATCGCGCGCGGGCGCAGCGCGCAGGTGCGGAATCCCTCGGTGTCGGCGGCCAGCACCGCCCGCTCGGCCGCGGCTTTGGTCTCCGAGTACAGGTTCAGGTAGCGCCGCGGATACGGCACCGACTCGTCGACGTCGATCTGGTCGCCGCCATAGTAGTCCATCAGCGCACTCGGGCTGGAGATGAACACGAACCGCGCGGTCCCGCCGCGCCGAGCCGCCTCCAGCAACCGCTCGGTGGCCCGGACGTTCTCGTTCCAGAACTGTTCCCGGGTGCCGCGCTCGTCCACCCGGGCCGCGCTGTGGAATACGATGTCGACGCCGCGGGTGGCTCGCTCGAGCGACGCCGGATCGGCCAGGTCGCCGTAGACCAGCTGGATCTTGTCGAGGTCGGCGCTCAGGTCGGACAGATCGCTGGTGCGGCGCACCAGGATCGACACATGGTGCTCGCCGTCGCGCACCAATCTGCGCACCAGCGCTCCGCCCAGAAAACCGGACGCGCCGGTCACCAGAACTTTGCTCATTGCCTTTCCTCCTTGCCGGGCTGGGTCCGCCACCAGGTCAGGCCGAAGATCTGCGTCAATATCGCCGTACGGAGGCGACCGCTGCCGGATCCCTCGGCGGCGCGCAAGGCCACCGGAATCTGGGCCGCGTGCACGACGACGCTGAGGAACGCGTCGATCCACCAGACGGTGCGCAGGATCCGGCTGTCGGGGGCATGGCCGGTGGTCGCGGCGAGCGCGCCGCCCGCCAGATACAGCCATCCCAGGACGGGAACCGCCCGCAGTGCGGTCGTTTTCATGATCAGGTATCCGTTCCGAGGCGCTCGGCCGCCCACCCTGTGAGCTCTTCGCGCCCGATCTTGGCGTTGTGCCGGATGTCCACCGGGAACGACGGATGGACCAGGAAGTCGGCGATCGTCCTGGTGAGGTCGAACTGCGCCCCGTGGGCCCGCAGCGCCGGCTCGACGACGGCCGGGTCGGCGCCCGGCTTCACTTCGACGCAGAGCACCGGTCGCTGCGCGCCACGCCGACCGATCCCGACCAGCGCCGTGCGGGCCACACCCGCGACGGTGTTGAAGATCTGCTCCACCTGGACGGTGAACATGGGTCCCCGCGCCGTGACCACGCGCTGACTCTTGCGGCCGCAGAACCAGATCCGCCCCTGTTCATCGATCCACGCGAGATCGCCGGTGCGATGCCAGACCCGATCGCCGTCGACGATCTTGCCCAACGCGTTCGCCTGTTCCGGCCAGTAATACCTGGTGCTGACGTTCGGCCCGCTCACCACCAGTTCGCCGATGCCACGAGTGCCCGCAAGGCCGCCCGCGAGTTCTTCGGCCCGCGCCCACGTCGGTATGGGGTCGTCGGTGATGGCGACGACGCGCGCCTGCACCTGGTAGGAGGGCCTGCCGATACAGGTTCCCGCGCCGCGGTGCGCCCGTTCGACCAAGCCGTCCAGCAGTTCCCTGGACTCGATGGTGGACATCGGCAGCGCCTCGGTGGACCCGTATCCCGCCACCACCTTCGCGTCCTCGCCCAGCACCGCGCGCAGTCCGGCGATGCACCAGTCCGGCACCGGCGCGCCACCGGAATAGATGCTCTCCAGCGACGCGAGCGGAGTCGGGTGGGCACGCAGGTATTCCAGTAGCGGGATGAGTACGGCGGGGGAGGCGAACATGGTATTCACCCCGAACTTCTCGATCGCGTCGGCCACATGCGCCGGATCCGTCGCGCCCACCTTGCTCGGGATGAGCGGCGGCAGCACGCAGCGCGAGCCGAGCAGCAGATCCAGCACGCCGACCAGCGGAAGGGTGATCAAGGAGGCTTCCGGCGCCACCTCCCCGCGTGCTACGTGCACCTGCTCCACCATCGCGGCCAGGTTGCCGTGTGTCAGCTGCACGGCTTTGGCCGGGCCGGTGCTGCCGGTGGTGAAAGCGATGAGCAGCAAATCGTCTCCGGTGGCCGGGCGGCCCACAGGCATCGAGCCGGTGGGCGTGCGGCCCCAGTCCCGCAGTGACTCGCCGCGCCAGAACCAGCGTCTGCCGACCGTCACCGCCGTGTGGACGGTGCGGAAGCCGCGCCGGAACAACACGCGCAGCGCATGCGCCTGCGGGATGCCGATGAACGCCTCGGCATCCACGGCGCGCAAGCAGCGCAACATCTTTCGCACGCCCATGCCCGGGTCGATCACCACGGCCACCGCGCCGATCTTGAGCAGCCCGAACATGATCGCGTACAGCTCCGGGCTCGGCAGCACCAGCACGATGGTGCGCGTCCCGGTGCCGACACCCGACGCGGCGAGCCGCTGGGCGATCGTGTCCGACCACGCGTCCAGCTCGCGATAGGTCAGGTGCCGGTAGGCCGGCAGGCCATCGGGGCCGACCCCGTCCGCGTAGCGCACGGCCACCCGGGTGGGGTCGGTGCGGACGACCGCACGGAACCGATCGATGGCCTGCCAGTAGGTTCCCGTTGTCACGCAGGCGCCCCGGCGAAGGCGGGCAGCCGGTAGAGCACCGCCGCCGCGGAGGGACCCGCGCCCGCCGCGACGAACAGCAGTTGGCGATGAGCGGCGAGGGTATCGTCCGCTACCGCCTGGTCGTAGGCCGCGGTGAGCGCGGCCGTGTGCGGGTCGCCGTCGCGCAGATCCGGTGTGCGGACCGAGCTTTCGTCGATGCCGAGCGCGGCGGCCAGCTTCTTCGGGAACTCCGGGCTCGGCGTCGAGGCGATCAGCGCGATCTCGTCGAGCGAGGCGTGGTCGGACTCGGCGAGCGCCCGGCGCGCGGCGTCGACGGCCACCTCCAGCAGGCGGTCCTCGAAGCCGGGCTCGCGTTCCACCGTCATGGCGCCGCGGCCGGTGTTGCCCATGGTCGTCACGTCGACGTAGGCCTCGATCGCGGGCGTGCCCTCGCCCGCGACGGTGTGCACCCTGCCGAAGCCGGTCGGCTCGTCGGTGTGTTCGAGCAGCAGCGCCGCGCCGCAGGTGGCGTACGGGAACCGGTCGTCGCCGACGGAACGCAGCAGGGACGGATGGGTGTCGCCGGAGACGACGAGCACGTGCTCGGCGCTGCCGGTCTCCAGGACCGACGTGGCCACCTGCACCGCGTTGAGCACGCCGATCGCGCCGTTCATCAGATCGAACGAGAACGTCCTCGGGTCGTCCTTGGCGTATTCCAGGCCGATTCCGGCCGCTTTCTGGATCAGCGCCGACACCGCGGGCTCGACCGTGTTGGAATCCCGGAAGATACCCGCGTTGATCAGCAGGCCGACCTGGTCGGGACGGATGCCGGCCCGCTCGAGGCACCGCTTGGCCGCGCGGCCGTTGTGCTCCACGATGCTGTTGGTGTCGCCGCCGCGGCTGATCGCGGTGGACTTGATACGCACACTCATGACCGGCCTCAGACCTTCAGTGACGAGATGGTGGTGGACAGGAAACCGGTGACGATGCCGGAAGCCGCGGGCACCAGCAGCAACTTCGAGCCCGCGGGGATGCTCTGCTCGCTGAGCTGATCGTGCAGCACGATGAAATGCGAAGTGGTGGAAGTATTTCCGTACTTCTCGATGACCCGCAGGTCCGGCGGCATCGGACTGCCGAACTCGCGCTCGGCGATCGCGTTCATCCACGGGATGGCGGTGGCGCCGAACTGATGGTGGATGACGTAGTCGAACTTCTCGTCAGCGAAGGTCTTGCCCTGTGCCTCGAGGAATTTCCGCTGGGTATTGGTGCCGAGCAGGAAGCGATCCTCGTTGTGCATCCTGCGGTTGTCGGTGTACATCGCGATGCCTTGCGTCTTGCCGCTCGGCATGCCCAGACACAACTGCGCGTATTCCGCGGCGGTCATCATTTCGATGTAGTGGATCATGTCGTTTTCATCGACTGCGCGATCCAGCACGATCGCGCATCCGGAGTCGCCGACGGACAGCGAAGCGAATTGCGGATCGTATTTCTGGGAAATCTCGGCAACTGCGGTCTCGGCGATCGGGGAAATGGCTTCACCACTGACCACGAGGCCATTGCGAACGGCGCCGGAACGGATCATCCGATCCAGGATGTACGTGCCGGTGAGCATTCCTGCGCAGGCATTGGTGATATCGAATGTGATCGCGTTCTTCGCGCCGATAAGGCGGCTTATCGAACCGGCGAACGACGGCTCCATGTACACCCTGGTCGCGTTCTTGCTCCGCGTGATCGAGGCGGAGATGATGACGTCGATCTCCTCCGGTGCATACTGTGACCTGGACAGACAGTCTTCGACAGCTTTGATGGCCAGTGTGAACGAGTCCTCGTGACTTTCCGGCCTGGTATCGCGGAACCGGCGCTCACGGACGCCGGTGATTTTCTCAAGATCGAATGAAGGCGGTTCTTTCAGCCCGGAAAGAAGCTCCTCCGTGGTGACGACTCTGGAAGGCAGATAGGCGCCGATGGATTCGAAACGAGAATGGGGAGACACGAGCGCTCCTGAAATCGTGGGGAAATACGGTTCCGGATCGACTCTGATCGTCGGTGCAGTGAACACTACCCGACAGTAACAACGAATGGCTATATCACCTTCGAGCGCTCCGTCTGAGACGGAAATCACTGCCGATGGTATCTGTTTCGTGAGGTATCACCAACCGGTGACCGGCTGGCTATGGCGTTCGCAGTATTGCGATGTGGACTGCCGTTTCGGCTTGTCGCGGCGTTTCCCGTCGCGGGCCGTATGCGGCGGCCCGGGTGGGCGAATGCGTCGCTTTCGGAATGGCAACCGATCGGCTATTGCCGAATGGCGGCAATGTGTGAGTACTCGGGGAGACGTCTCTCTCGTCGGATGTGAGTGACTTCACTGCGAACCGTGCGCCCGGTGCGGGATCGGAGTGCTGCGGCCGGTGCTCCGATCCGTGCCGAACATCGCTGTGGCACAGAAGGTTTGCCCACTATTGGACGTGCCGAACGATCCGGGCGGCGCCGCAGTGTGTGCGGTCGCTGCTCGGCAGGGGTTGTAACTCGACGGTGGAGATGGTCAGGGCGCGATCCCGGTGAGGGAGAAGAACTCCTGGCGAGAGCGGGCGTCGTCACGCAGTGTGCCGAGCATGGTGGAAGTGACCGTGGTCGCGCCGACCGCCTGCACGCCGCGCAGGGTCATGCAGGTGTGTTCGGCTTCGATGACGACCCCGACCCCTTTGGGGCTCAGATTGGTCGCCAGCCAGTCGGCTATCTGTTTGGTCAGTCGTTCCTGCACCTGCGGGCGGCAGGAGAAGTGCTCGACTATGCGGGCGAGCTTGGACAGTCCGAGGATGCGGTCGCCCGGTAGATAACCGACGTGGGCGACCCCGACGAACGGCAGCAGGTGGTGCTCGCATACCGACCGCAACGGGATGCGGCGGGCCAGTACGAGCTCGTCGTAGCCCTCGTCGTTGGGGAAAGTGGTCAGGTCGAACGGGCGGGGAGTGAACAGTTCGGCGTAGGCGCGAGCCATGCGGCCCGGGGTGGCCTTCAGGTGTTCGTCGTCGAGGCCGACGCCGAGCGCGGAGAGGAACTCGCCGGCGGCGCGCTCGGCGGCGGTCAGGTCGACGGTCGTGCCGGAGTCGTGGACGACTCGTAACGCGGAATGGGACATGAACGCTGGCTCCCATGTCGAGGGCGGCTCGTGGCGCACCGCCGTGGCTGGTCCGAATACGGTCGGCTTATTACGACAATTATTATTGGTTAAATTCTCCGATGTGGTCAAGAGCTGGGCATATATCGCTTCAAACTGATTTCAACCAGTGTGGTGAGTGCTATCGTGATCCTGTGACCAGCGATGCGGCGATCGGTGCAGTGGCCGCCCTCGACGACGAACTGCGCCGCGGGATGTACCGGTTCATCCGTCGCGCCCGTCGCCCGGTGACCCGGGACGAGGCCGCCGAGCAGGTCGGGATATCCCGCAAGCTGGCCGCGTTCCACCTGGACAAGCTCGTCGACGCCGGATTGCTGCGGGCCCGCTACGAGCAGGTCGGCGGCGTCCGGCGGGTCGGGCGCACGCCGAAGGTCTACGAGCCCGCCGACACCGAGGTCCAGGTCAGCATTCCCGAACGCCGTCACCAGGTGCTGGCGGAGATACTCGCCGACGCCGTTCTCGCCGAGTCGGCCGACGAGACCTCGCGGGAGGCCGCGATGCGGATAGCCCGCGATCGCGGCGCCGAACACGGACAAGCGCTACGGCAACAGCTTCGGCCGGGACGCCTCGGCGCCGAACGTGCGCTGACCCTGCTGCAGTCGACGCTCACCGATCAAGGGTTCGAACCCGGCCGGGAAAGCGCGGGATGTCTGCGCCTGCGGAACTGCCCGTTCCACCCACTCGCGGCCAAGGCTCCGGACCTGGTGTGCGGAATCAACCACGCCTACCTGCGTGGGTTTCTGAACGGCCTGGAAGCCGACACTGTGACGGCAATGCTCGCGCCGGCGGCGGGCGAGTGCTGCGTCGAGCTGCGTTCGCCCGGCGGCCGCGTGTGATCGATCACCGGCCCGGAGCGGCCGGTCGGCCACGTTCGGGTGGCGCCCGTCGAGCCGCGTGGTCCGATCGGGCGCTCGGCGTCGGAGCTAGGCTTCGGTGCTCAGCGAGGAGCGCGCTGTGGCGATCCGTTCGAGCACGTCGGACGTGTGCGCGTCGAAACGCTCTCGGGGGACCTGGATCTCACCGTCGAGCCAGGGGCGATAGAGGTAAGCGAGCGCACCGAAGATGGCGCTGGCGTTGAGTTCGTGGTCGTGCTCGTCGGGCATCGGCTCGGTGTAGTCGCCCGCGCTGATGACCAACGCGATCGGCGCGGTGAACAGGCCGATGAGTTCATAGGCGCGCGGCAAGAGCACGGGCGTGGCCTGCGACTCGACGAACATGATCCGCCCGCGGCGGCGGTCCTCCAGCAGATAGTCGGTGAAGACGGCGACCATGTGGCGGAACATCGCGTCGCGTTCGACGGGTGCGTTGGGCAGCTCGTCCAGCAACCGGTCCCGCGCGCCGAGCACCACGGTGTCCAGCACGGTGGTCAGCAGCGCGTCCAGGTTCGGAAAGCTCTCGTAGAAGTAGCGCTCGGTGAGTCCGGCCTGTCGGCAGACACCTCGCATGGACGTCTCGGCCGCGCCCACGGTGGCCATCAATTCCGTGCACGCCTCGATCAGCTGTTCCCGGCGCGCGGCGACGCGATCGGCGGGGGATTGCCCGCGCCAGCGGCGCATGCCAGGAATCGACCCGTCGGCTTCGTCCATGGCCGTCATCCTCTCATAGCGGCCGAATTGACATCATGTGATGTTGACAGCATGTGATGTCACCAATACATTGCGAAGACCGCCGATCGATCACGAGGGGTGCGAGATGGGTTCTGCCGTATATGCCGACCAGACACACGCCATCAACGCGCGGGCCGTGGAGTTCGACTTCGCCACGGTGCCGATGCATTACATCCCCGGCGAGGCGATGGCCACCCACATCATCAACGTGATGCACCTGGTGCTGCCCGAAGGCGAGCGCGCGATGGCGCAGGCGCTGGCCGAGGCACTGCCGCTGATCGACGACGAGCGGTTACGCGAGGAAGTCCGCGGCTTCATCGGCCAGGAATCCATGCACGCCAGTTCGCACGAGAAGGCGCGTGAACAGTTGGAGCGGCTCGGCTTGGAGGTCGGCCCGATGGTCGACCGGGTCACCTGGCTGGTCGACCGGATACTCGGCGATCACGGACTGTCCGGCCGGGCCAAGCGGGAGTGGTTGTGCGAGCGGCTGGCGTTGTTCGCGGGCATGGAGCACTACACCGCGGTCATCGGGGAGTGGCTGCTCACCAACGACAAGCTCGAGGCCAAGGGCATGCACCCGGCGATGCTGGATCTGATCCGCTGGCACGGCGCGGAGGAGGTCGAGCATCGCAGCGTCGTCTACGACGCGTACATGCACGTCGACGGCGGATACGCGCGCAAGGCGCGGCAGGCGCTGTTGGCCAGCGCGGGCCTGCTCGTGTTGTTCGTCATCTCCGGGGGCTACCTGTTCCACAAGGACCCGTCGAAGCACAAAGGCCGATTCTGGCCACTCCAAATGGCCAGCGCCTCGGTGCGCGGCGTGGTGCCGAGCTTCACGACCTTCTTCACCGAGATTCCGCGTTACCTGCGGCCGGGCTTCCACCCGTCGCAGCTCGGCCCGATGGACAACGCCCTGCGTTACCTCGCGCAGTCGCCCGCGGCACGGGCGGCGCGCGGGTGACCGCCGTCGAGCGGTTCCAGCCGGGGACCGCGCTGCGCCTGATCGGCTCGGCGGCCGACGCCTACAAGCGGCTGTTCGTGGAAGGCGACGCCGCCCGACTGCTCTCGCGCCCGGATCCGGTCCGCCGCACCGGCTACGAATTCGAGGTGGTCGTCGACCGGATCGGCCAGGAGGCCGACGGTGTGGTGAGCTTGTGGTTGCGCCACCCCGACGGCGGCCCGCTGCCCGCGTGGACGCCCGGCGCGCATCTGGACGTCTTCCTGCCGTCCGGTCGCCAGCGGCAGTATTCGCTCACCAACGACCCCGCCGACCGCGGGTTCTACCGCATCGCGGTCCGTTTCATCGCCGACGGCGAGGGCGGCTCCGCGGAGATCCATCGGGATCTGCGGGTGGGTGACCGCCTGGGCGTGCGCGGGCCGCGCAACGCGTTCCCTTTCGTCGCCGCGCCGTGTTATCTGTTCGTCGCGGGCGGCATCGGGATCACGCCGATCCTGCCCATGGTCGCCGCGGCCGAGCGTGCCGGGGTGCCGTGGCGGTTGATGTACCTGGGCCGCTCCAGGACGCGCATGCCGTTCCTGTACGACTTGGCCCGCTACACCGGCGGTGACGTGGTGGTGCGGCCGGACGACGAGTTCGGCGTACCCGACGCGCGGATGATCTTCGAGCAGACGCCGCCCGGCGCCGCGGTCTACGTCTGCGGGCCGCCGCCGCTGGCCGAGGCCGCGCGCGGGGTGCTCGCGCTGCACGATCCCTCGGCCTCGCTGCACACCGAGCGGTTCTCGCCGCTGCCCGTGCGGGACGGGGAGCCGTTCCGGATCAGGTTGCGTCGCAGCGGGTTCGACGTGCAAGTCGCCGCCGACGAGTCCGCGCTCAGCGCGATCCGCCGCGTGCTGCCCGGCGTGGCCTACTCCTGCGGGCAGGGTTTCTGTGGCACCTGCAAGACCCGGGTGCTCGCGGGCGCGGTGGAGCACCGGGACCGGTCACTGCTCGAGTCCGAGCGCGCGGAGGCGATGCTGACCTGCGTCTCCCGCGCGCACGGCGGCGAACTCGAACTGGATCTGTGAGCTCGCCGGCCAACGTCGCCCGCGGGTGGGAGGAGGACATGGCAGTGGCTGCGCATGCGGAGCACGTCCCGATCGCGGTGATCGGAGCCGGGATAGCCGGAATCGGTCTGGCGGTCGCGCTGCGCGAGGCGGGTATCGAGGATTTCGTGCTGCTCGAGCGCGCGGACGACCTCGGTGGCACCTGGCGGGCGAACACCTATCCGGGCTGTGCCTGCGACGTGCCCTCGCATCTGTATTCGTACTCCTTCGCGCCCAATCCGGATTGGTCGCGCACCTACGGGTCGCAGCCGGAGATCCTCGCCTACCTCCGCTCGGTCGCGACGCGCCACGACGTGGTGCGCCACATGCGGTTCGGCGTCGAACTGCTCGAGGCGCGCTGGGACGAAGCGGCCACGCGGTGGCGGCTGCGCACCGATCGCGGCGATCTGACCGCGGACGTACTGGTCTCCGCCGTGGGGCCGTTCAGCGAGGCGCGGATCCCGCGGCTGCCGGGCGCGGAGACCTTCGAAGGGGCGCAATTCCATTCGCTGCACTGGGACCACGAGCACGATCTCACCGGCGAGCGGGTCGCGGTGATCGGCACGGGCGCGTCGGCCGTGCAGTTCATCCCCGAGATCCAGCCGCTGGTGGGCGAGTTGACCGTGTTCCAGCGTTCGGCGCCGTGGATCGTCTCGCGGTTGGATCGCCGCACGCTGCCCGCCGAACGCGCGCTATTGCGCCGGGTGCCTGCGCTCGGCCGCGCGCTGCGCGGCCTGTACTACACCGGCATCGAAGGGTTCGGCCTGGTCGGCTTCGTGGACAAGCGATTCCGCCATCCGTACGAGGCGCTCGGCAGACTCCAGTTGCTGCGTCAGGTTCGCGATCCCGAGCTGCGGCGCAAACTCACCCCCGACTACGTGATCGGATGCAAGCGGGCGATCTTCTCCGACGCCTACTATCCGGCGCTGACCCAACCGAACGTCGAGGTGGTGACCGAGGGCATCCGAGAGATCCGCGCCGGGTCGATCGTCACCGCCGACGGCGCGGAGCACCCTGTGGACACGATCATCTGGGGTACCGGATTCGGTGTTCCCCCCGCCGTTTTCGATCGGGTGCACGGAATCGGCGGGCGCTCCATCGGTGAGCGGTACCGGGAGCGGCCGAGCAGTTACCTCGGCACGACCATGGCCGGGTTCCCGAACTTCTTCTGCACGCTGGGTCCGTTCGGGGCGGCGGGCAATCAGTCCGCCATCTATATGATCGAGGCGCAGGTGCGCTATATCGTCGATGCCGTGACCACCATGCGTGCGCAGAACATCCAGCGGATCGATGTGCGCGAGGAGGTGCAGCGCGCCTTCCTCGACGAGGTGACCGAGCGCAGCCGCGACACCGCTTGGCTGACCGGCGGTTGCCGCAGCTACTACCAGACCGCCGACGGCGGCAACGCGGGCCTGTACCCGAACTGGAGCTTCGAATATCGCAGGCGAACAAGTCGTTTCGACCACGAGTCCTACCGGCTGCGGGCGGGGTGAGGGCCGTGGTCGTCGGCCTGCTGCGTCAGCTGCTTTCCTCGCCCGCCGAGCACCCCTTCGACGTCCGCGACCGAGTGGTGGTGATCACCGGCGCGGGCACCGGCATCGGCCGGGCGCTGGCCGAAAAGCTCTACGCCTCGGGCGCTTCGGTGGCGCTGATCGATATCGACGAGGCCGCTGCCGCGGCCGTCGGGCGCTCGATGGGGGAGCGCGCGCTGGTCGTGCGCGCTGACGTCTCCGATCGAATCGGCATGCGCGAAGCCATCTCCCGGGTGCGCGAGCGGTTCGGACGGATCGATGTCGTGGTGGCCAACGCGGGCGTGGTGCCCGAGCCCGCGACCATCCGGACGATGAATCCCGGCGACTTCGATCGGGTCATCGGCATCAACGTGACCGGCGTGTTCAACACTGTGCATCCGGCGCTGGACGACGTCGTCGCCGCGAAAGGGCATGTGGTGGTGGTGTCCTCCGCCGCGGCGTTCGCACCGGGCATGGCCGGTTCGCCTTACATGGTCAGCAAGGCCGCCGTCGAGCAGTTCGGGCGGGCGCTGCGGGTGGAGCTGGCCGCGGTCGGCGCGACCGCGGGCGTGGCGTACTTCGGCATCGTCGACACCGCGATGACCCACGGCACCCTCGACGAAGACGATCTGGGCGCCGATCTGGGCGCGTTGCTGCCGTGGCCGCTCAACCTGCGCATCACCGTGCGCGACGCGGCGGAATCCATCGCCGACGGCATCGCCCGTCGCGCCGCACGCACCATCGCGCCGCCGCAGTGGGAGCCCTACGCGTTGTTCCGCGGCGCGATCAACGTGGTGCTGGACAGCAGGCTGGCCCGGGACCCGCGCGTGCACGACCTGATCCACCGGGTCGAACAGCGCGTCCTCGACAGCCACCCCGTCACCCCGGTTCCGCGCTGACGCGCGGGCCGGGCTATGGCTCGGCGGGGAAGATCGTGGGCAGCGTCAGCGCGTATTCCACATCGGCCCGCGTGCCCAACGTCGTGAGCAGCACCCGGATCATGGTCAGGCGTGCCGCCGCGACCGTGTCCGCGTCCGGCTCGGCGCCGGGTGCGGTACCGGCGGAGATCCGGTAGACCACGTACTCGCACAAATGCAGCGCGGCGTCGAGGTCCAGCGGACTCGGCACCGGGCGGCCCAGCCCGGCGAACGTCTCGCGCACCAGCGCGCGGATGTCGTCGAGCGCGCGCTCCCGGTACACCGACACCGGCGAGCCCGGATCGTGCAACTCCGCGAACAGTGGCCGCAGCATGGGACCGTGCCCGCGCGCCCAGTCCAGGTAGGCGTCGATCAATCGGATGCCGAGCTCGACCGGCTCGTCGGTGCCGGTCAGCGCCGTACGAATGCCGCCGACCAATCCCTCGTTGGAACTGTCCAGCACCGCGAGCAGCGGTTCGTTCGCGTTGGCGAAGTAGCGGTAGAAGGTCGGACGCGCCAACCCGGCCTGCTCGATGATCTGCGCGACGCTCAGCCCGCGGGAACCGGTGCGGGTGAACACTTCCGCCGTCGCCAGCACGATCCGGGCGCGCACCTCTTCGGCTTGTTCCGGGGTCTGCGGCGGTCTGCCGCGCCGCGCGGCCGACGTCTCAGCGGGCATGGTGCCACCTCACAAAGCGGCCCCCGGGATATCTGTGCGCCACGACGAACAGCTTGACACGAGCAGTGACATAGACATTAATCTAACACCACTGTTCATTTAATAGGGCGCGCACGCGGCCCACCGTTCTCGAGAGGGCCGAACATGACCATCGCCTCCCACCCGGTCACCGTCGCCGCGCTGCCCTCCGCGTTGGTGCGCCCGTTGCTCGCGCACGCCGTCGCGGGCGGCGCCCCCGCGGTCGAAGTGTTCGCGCCCGCGACCGGCGCGAAGATCGCCGACCTGCCGCAGTCCTCCACCGGCGACATCGAGACCGCGTTCGCCACCGCCCGCGAAGCGCAGCGCCAATGGGCGCGGCGTCCGGTGCGGGAAAGGGTCGCGGTGCTGCGCCGGTTCCACGACATCGTGCTGGCCGAGCAGGACACCATCCTGGACATCGTGCAGACCGAGACCGGCAAGGCACGGGCGCATGCCTTCGACGAGGTCGGCGACGTGGCCGTGAACGCCAGGTACTACGCCTCGGTGGCCGGGCGGCTGCTGGCCATCCGCAAGCCGCGCGGAGTGCTGCCCGTGCTCACCCAGGTCGACGTGCTGCACCGGCCCAAGGGCGTGGTGGCGGTGATCTCGCCCTGGAACTACCCGTTGGCACTGGCCGTCTCCGACGCGCTGCCCGCCCTCGTCGCGGGCAACGCGGTGGTGGCGCGCCCGGACAACCAGACCGCGCTCACCGCGCTATGGGCCATCGATGCCGCCGTGCGCGCCGGACTGCCGCGTGGGCTCTGGCAGGCGGTGCTCGGCCGCGGCTCGGTGATCGGCGGCGATGTGATCGCCCGCGCCGACTACGTCGACTACACCGGCTCCAGCGCCACCGGGCGCACCATCGCCCAGCAGGCGGGCGAGCGGCTGATCGGCTATTCCCTCGAACTGGGTGGCAAGAACCCGCTGCTGGTGCTCGCCGACGCGGACCTCTCCCGTGCCGCCAAGATCGCCATCCGCGCCTGCTTCGCCTCGGCCGGGCAGCTGTGCGAGTCGATGGAACGGATCTACGTACACGACAGCGTCTATGACCGCTTCGTCGCCGAATTCGTCGGGCACGTCGAGGCCATCGAACTCGGCGGCGGGCTGAACTACGACAGCGACATGGGTTCGCTGACCTTCCAGCGTCAGCTGGACACGGTGCTGGCGCACGTGAACGACGCGGTGGCCAAGGGCGCCACGGTGCTGGCGGGCGGTCGCGCGCGCCCGGACCTCGGCCCGTACTTCTACGAGCCCACCGTGCTGGCGGGCGTGCGGCCGGGCATGACGGTGCATCGGGAGGAGACCTTCGGCCCCGTGGTCTCGATCTACCGCGTGAGCAGTGACGACGATGCCGTTGCGCAGGCCAATGACACCGCCTACGGCCTCAACGCCAGCGTCTGGACCAAGGACACCGCCCGCGGCCGTGCGGTGGCGGCGCGGATCAACGCGGGCTCGGTGAACGTCAACGAGGGCTTCATCGCCGCGTGGGGCAGCGCCGACGCGCCGTCGGGTGGGCTCGGCATCTCCGGCACGGGGCGCAGGCACGGTCCCGAAGGCCTGCTCAAGTACATCGACACCCAGACCATCGCGGTGCAGCGGGTGCTGCCCATCGCGCCGCTGCCCGGCATGTCCGAAGCGCTCTGGGCCAAGACCATGACGCTGTACTTCGGCGTCATGAAATCGCTTCGGCAGAAGTAACTCGCAGGACTCACGGATCAGGAAGCGGTACGGATGAAACTGGACACGGTGGCGGGCAAGAGGGTCCTGGTCACGGGGGCCGCGATGGGCCTGGGCAAGCTGTTCGCCGAGCGTGCGGTGCGCGAAGGCGCCGCGGCGGTGGTGCTGTGGGACATCAACGAGGCCGCGCTGAAGGAGACCGCCGCCGAGCTGACCGGCCGCGGCAGCGCCGTGCATCATCTCGTGGTCGACGTGGCCTCGGCCGAGTCGATCACCGAGGCGGCGGCGAGCGCGCGCGAGCAGGTCGGCGGCATCGACATCCTGGTCAACAACGCGGGCATCGTGCGCGGCAACAGCTACTTCTGGGAAACCGACAATCGCGCCGACATCGACAAGACGATGGCGATCAATTCGCTCGGCCCGATGTACGTCACGCTCGAATTCCTGCCCGCGATGGTCGCCGGATCCACCGAGGCGCGAGTGCTGACCATCGCTTCCTCGGCGGGCCTGGTGTCCAACCCGCGCATGAGCGTCTACGCCGCGTCCAAGTGGGCGGCGCTGGGCTGGTCGGACTCCGTGCGCATCGAGCTGGAACAGGCCGGCCACGACCACGTGAAGATCACCACGGTCTGCCCGACCTACATCGACACCGGAATGTTCGAGGGCGCCAAGGGATTCCTGTTCACGCCGATCCTGGACCAGCAGAAGGTAGTCGACACCTCGTGGCGGGAGATGAAGAACGGCACCCCGCTGCTCGTACTGCCGTGGACCTCACGCTTGAACAAGGCGCTCTCCGGTCTGCTGCCGATCAAGCTGCGCGACCTGTTCCTCGACACCGTCGGTGTCTACCACTCGATGGACGAGTTCACCGGCCGCAAGAAGTAGCGCGGCGTCCGGGTCGGAGCCGGGCGATGCGTCCTCGTCACCGGGGGCGGGTGCCGATGACCACGGTCGCGTACTGCTCGTCCGACTCCGCGACGCGCCCGGCGAGGCCGTGCTCGGTCAGCACGCCGAGCGCGATCGGCGCTTGGTCCTCGCTGGACTCGACGAGCAGATGTCCGCCCGGGGCCAGCCACTCGGCAGCATCGGCCGCGACCCGGCGGAAGACATCCAATCCGTCCGGGCCGCCGTCGAGGGCGGTGCGCGGCTCGTGATCGCGTGCCTCCGGCGGCATCCGCGCGATCATCTCCGAGGGCACGTAGGGGGTGTTGCAGAGCAGGACGTCGACGCAGCCGCGCAATTCCCCCGGCAAGGGCTCGAAGAGGTCCCCTTCGTAGACCGGAACGCCGAGCGGGGTGAGGTTGCGGCGGGCGCACGCGACCGCGACCGGATCGATGTCGGCGGCCGCAAGCGTGATCGATCGGCCCGCGTCGGCGGCGGCCCGCGCCGCAGCGAGGCCAAGGGCGCCCGAGCCGCAGCACAGATCGACCACCACCGGATGGCCGGTGCGGTCGCGGATCAACTCGACCGCAAGATCGACGAGGAACGTGGTGCGCTGCCGCGGCACGAAGACGCCGGGCGACACCGCGACCCGCAGTCCGTGGAACTCCGCCCAGCCGAGCAGGTGCTCGAGCGGACTGCCGGTGACGCGCCGGGCGACCAGCGATTCGAGGGGCACACCGGTCTCTGCGGCGGCGGCCGTGAGCAGCCGCGCCTCGTCCTCGGCGAACACGCAGCCCGCCGCCCGGAGCCGAGCCACCACATCGGTACTTCCCGCTGACGTCACCGGGCCATCCTGCCGCGCGCGCGTGACGCCGCCAACGGATTTCCCCGGGCGATCGGGACCGGCGTCTCGGGCGCGGGTCCCGATCGGCCCGGAGTCAGCGTGCCGTGTCGAGCTGGAAGGTGCGGGTGGCGTCGAGGTAGATGCCGCGCTGGCCCGCTCGGCCCGGCGGCGGCAGTTGCGAGACCAGCTGTTCGAGCGAGGTCGTCGCGCCGACGACCCTGGCGCCCGCGACGATGAAATCCGCCACGGCACGGCGGATGTGATTGGGCGAGGTGACCACGATCGCGCTCGTCGCGCCTACGTCCCGCAGCAGCCTCGTGCTGAACAGGGCGTTCTGCACGGTGGAGCCCGCGCGGCTCTCCACGTGGACGCGCGTGGGGGGCACGCCGTGGGTGACCAGCCAGTCGCGCATGGCCTCGGCCTCGGTGATGCCGTTCTGCGGATTGCCGCCGGTGACGACGATCGGCGACAACGGCGCGGCGATCGACTGCAACCAGGCCGCGGTGAGCCGGTTCACCAGCTCGGGACGCAGCGCCCCGTCCGGGAGCAGGCCGTAGCCGAGCACGACGATGCCGGTCTGCGGCCCCGCCAGCGCGGGCAGCGGGTTCGGCAGGGTGCCCACCGCGGCGCGGATGGCGCCGAGCACGTTGTCGGTGCCCTGCGCCAAGCCCGGATCGACCGCGTGCAGCCGGGCCATGGCGTCCACCAGCGCGGGCAGGTCACCGGCGTAGTCCGACCAGATCGCCTGCAGGGCCAGCGCTTCGGCGTCGGCGGGGTCGGCGCCGATCAGGTTGCGCAGGTCGGCGCGGCCCGCGTTGTCGTCGCCGTTGGCGAAGTGCCGCTGGGCGGAGTTGTAGAGGGCGTCCGTTTCCGGCGCGGCGTGCGCGGGGACACCGGCGAGCCCGGTGAGCGAGAACGCGGCGAACGACGCCGCGACGAGAGATTTCCAATGCCTCGAGATCATCACTACAGTCGTCACCTTTCCGCTGCGGAACGGGTTGGCACGTGCTAGCAGTTAGCTGGGGCAAGCAGGAATTACCATACGGCCGAAGTTCCCGGTGATCCGGCAATTGGCGAACGGGTCATGCGCCGCCGTCATGGCTGCGTGTGCTCGGCGGAACGACAGGTCGCGAAATCCGCTGCCGGCGATCTTCGATGCCGAGTCGGCACGTTCATCTTCGTTCGGTACCACGAAGGCGTTCAGTTCGGCGCAAGGCGGGCTGCCATGGACAATGGTCGTCCGTGTCTGCCGGCCCGGTGGTGGACGAGTGCCTTCCGGCGTGTCGGAACGGTCTTCGTTCGATTCGCCGAGCGTCCGCCCGCGGTACGGCATTCGATTGCCATGCATTAGCTCAACTCGACGTGGGCGCGGGAGGGATTCGTCCGGCCGCGCCCGTTAGGCTGTGTCAACGTGGATACCGTTTCGCTGTCCGGCAAGGAACTCGCCGCCGCCATCAACGCCGACACCAAGGCCCGCGCCGCCGCGCGCACCGAAGGCGGCGCTGCCCCGCGTCTTGCTCTGGTCGTGGCGAACGACGACCCCGCGAGCGCCTGGTATGTGAACTCACTTCGCAAAGCGGCCGAACGACTCGGAATCGCTTGCGACACGGTCGATCTGGGGGCAGCGGCCGGTGCGGCGGAGATCCGTGCCGAGCTCGCCGCGCGCGGTGCGGATCCGGCGACCGACGCGATCATGCTGCAGACCCCCCTCCCGAAGGGCGTCACCCTCGACGACGTGAGTTCCGCGATCGTCGCGTCCAAGGACGTCGACGGCGTCAGCCCGCTGTCGCTCGGCCTGCTGGCGGCCGGGCTGGACGGCTTCGTCCCCGCCACCTCCGAGGCCGTGGTCGAACTGCTCGAGCACCACCAGATCCCGCTGGCAGGCCGCCACGTCGCGGTCGTCGGCCGGTCGAACGTCGTCGGGAAGCCGCTCGCTCAGCTGCTGCTGGCGAAGGACGCGACCGTCACGGTGTGCCATTCCCGCACCGCCGACCTCGCCGCGGTCACCGCCGCCGCCGACATCGTCGTCGCCGCGGCGGGCCGCATCGGCCTGATCTCCGGCAAGCACGTCCGGGAGGGCGCGGTGGTCATCGACGTCGGCACCAACGAGGCCCCCGACGGCAAGATCGTCGGCGATGTCGACGCGGACTCGGTACGCGGCAAGGCCGCCGGGCTCAGTCCCGTCCCCGGCGGCGTGGGCCCGGTCACCACCGCCCTCCTCATGCGCCACGTGGTCACGGCCGCCGAATCCGACTGAGCGGGCGCTCGCGCCTGCAGAGAGCTGCCGGATGGGTGCGGTCGGACGTAGTCCGTCCTCAGCCCGCGCATGGCCGGAGCGAAGGCGGGGGTACGCAGCTTGCGCATGGCCGGAGCGAAGGCGGAGGTACGCAGCACGCGCATGGCCGGAGCGAAGGCGGAGGTACGCAGCACGCGCATGGCCGGAGCGAAGGCGGAGGTACGCAGCACGCGCATGGCCGGGGCGAAGGCGGAGGTACGCCTAACCGCGGGCGATGGCGCTGATGAGAGTGCGCTCGCCCTCCTTGGTGGTGGTGACGATCTGCGGATTGTAGGTCACCGGTTGCTGTCCTGGGCGGTGCTCGGTGATCACCACGATGTACTGGCCCGCGAAGGCGCCGGGACTGATCGCGACACAGTGGGTGGTGCCCGTGGGAATGCTGTCGATGCCGCGCTGGATCGCGTCGGCTGCTTGTACGGCGGCGTCCGCGGTGGTGGTGGCGCGGACCTGCTCGCCGGACCGGTCCACGTAATAGGCGTGCTGGAAAGCGAAGATCACCGCGGGGCCGGAGTCGAAACCGCCGACGCCATTGCCCTGGATCCGGTTGCCCACCCGCTCGGCGGGGCACTGCGCGGTCGGTGCGGCGGGCGCGGTGGCCTGCGCGGACGGAGCCGGTGCGGCGGCCTGCCGATCGGGGCCGCCGGTCCCGACCAGCACATAGGCCACGAGGGCCAGCGCGGCGATACCGAGTATGCCGAGCAGCGGTACCGCCCACCGCCGTGCCGCACGCGGCGCGGGCGAGCGGTCGATCAGCCCGGCGAATTGATCCTCGTACGGGTCCGGCCCGGGTTCCGGCGGCTGCCCGGGTTCGGACGGCGGCACGGGCGGCCGATCCACCCACGCGGCCCACTCGCCGCGGTAGTCCTCGCCGGACGGCGCCTGTACCGGTCGTTCGGCGCCGTACGGATGCCCCCGGTCGTAACCGGGTCGTGCGCTCATCTCCGGTCGATCCATCGCCCCACCCTTCATCAGGTCCCCGTCAGATTAACCGCATCGTCCCGAGCCGGGAACGCCCTGCCGCGTTCACAATTGAGCCGTCCCGCCCCTCGGAGGGTACCGCCCGGTACGTCGATCCGGCGCACGTGTGCCGCGCCCATCGGCCCGGCTCGCTGATTCGCGCCGACCGCGACCGAGTCGCACAACGCCGTTCCGCGGCGCCGAGAGTGCGGGCGCTGTCGCCCGAGAAGCATTTCGGGAAGCCGGCACTACCGCAGTAGATCCAGCCATTCGTGCTCGGGATAGTGGTCGGTCACGTAGGTCCGCACCACCGCGCGCTGTGCGGCGCTCAGCTCCGGCCAGGTCCGCTCGAGATCCACGCGGTCTTTCGGCCTGCGCTGCTTGGCCTTGAAGATCAGCACCAGCTCCGGGTTGAGGTATCGGATGCCGTCGTCGGCGATCCAGGTCACCTCGTCGAGCGGTGCGACCATGGAGCGATCGCGCCGGTTGACCCATGCCCCGTCCTGCCCCGGATTCAGCAGAAGGTCGATCAGCCACGGGGATCGCGCGTTCGCGCGCAGCCACACCTGATCGGCGCTCTCGGCTACGTCGGGGCAGCGCTCGTCGACGGGGCGGATGCCATCCGGGCCCGCCGACCAGATGTGCAGGCGACCGCGCGCGGCGGTGCGCAGGGCGGGCAGATCGGCACGGAACATCGCCACGTCCACGTCGCTGTGCCGCCGCCGGGTGCCGGTGCAGGCGTCGATCGCCCAGCCTCCCGCGATCCACCAGGGAGCGTCGATGTCGCCGAGTATCTCGCCGACATCGCCCGGCGTGACGAATGCCCACGGGCCCCAAAGGTCTTGGAAATCGGCTTCTTTCGCGTCACGAGGCGGTGGGATCGGAAACTCGCGCAACGGTGGCCCTCCCTCGGGTACGTCTTCCGAACGCTACTCGGAGGAGGGCGCCGTTCACCAGTGCGTGATGACCAGGTCGCCGACGCCGATCGTGTGATAGACCCATTCGGCGTCGTCGCGGGAGAGGTTGATGCAGCCGTGGCTCACGTTCGAGTAACCTTGCTGGTCCACCGACCACGGAGCCGAGTGGATGAAAACACCGCCCCACGTGAGCCGTTCGGCGAACTCGCCGTTGATGATGTAGCCCTCCGGCGAACTCAGCGGAATGCCGATGGTGCGGGAGTCGAACACGACGGACCGGAATTTCTCCAGAACCGGCCACGTGCCCGTGGGCGTTTCGTATCCGGGCTTGCCCATCGAGGCGGGCATCGTCCGGACGACGGTGCCGCCGACGGTGAGCGTGAAGGTGTGCGCCGACATGTTCGCTTCGCCGAAAACGCCTGCGTTGGTGGTGAATTCCGTGCGCACGCCGCCGACCGAGACGAGGATGTTGGAACCGGCGGGTAGGAATCCGGTGGGCGTCCACGTCACTTCGCGATCGTCGGTCCACGCGAATGTGCCCGGCAGTGGCCGGGTCGTTCTGATGTCGATGGATTGTTCCGTCTGCGCGCGATTCGCGACAGGTGCGGCGAAACGAACGGTCACGGGCTGGGCCACGCCCACCACCTGGCCGTTCGAGGGTCCGATCGCCGCCACCGCGGGCGTCGACGGCTTTCCGATCATCGTCGCTGTCGCCGCGCCCGACCCGAACGCGGCCAGTGCCACGATCACGGTCGCGAGGAACAGGTACCGAATGGCGCTCCTCATGGCGTCCACCCCTTCGAGCTGGTGTGGTAGGCAAGGGACAGTCTAAGGCCCCATGATCAACTCGGCCACGGATAGAACTTGGTCCGTGGTCCAGTTGTGATCGGGGACACGCCCACCGCTGAGCGCTTACCCCGCGCGGTCGCGTCGAAACGGGCACGCGTACCGATCGGGGCCTCCGGCGACGGTCAGCGCGCGCCGCCGACGGGCAGCGGTTCCGGCGCGGCTGCCGCTCGCGCGTCGAAATCCGCTCGGGCGGCGAGGATCCGGTCCTGGTGCTCGACGGCCCAGATGCCCATGGCATGCGTGATCGCGCCGATGCTCGCGCCGAGTTCGGTGAG
The DNA here is from genome assembly GCF_053603155.1 of Nocardia sp. NPDC004260. Lineage (NCBI taxonomy): Bacteria > Bacillati > Actinomycetota > Actinomycetes > Mycobacteriales > Nocardiaceae > Nocardia > Nocardia sp. NPDC004260. Next base: position 144,011 of record NZ_JBSGEZ010000002.1, read on the forward strand.
CGAGTACTCCACCCGGGGCGGCACCGTGGGGTAGACCGCGCGGTGCACCAGTCCCTCGCGCTCCAGGTCGCGCAGCGTGCGGGTGAGCATCTTCTGGGTGATGCCGTCCAGGCGGCGGCGCAGCTCGTTGAAGCGGATCGGCCCGCCGTGGCCCCGCAGCACGCCGAGCACGAGCATCACCCATTTGTCGGCGAGCACGGTCAGTACTTCTCGTGCGGGGCAGTAGTGCAAGTAGTTGTCGACCAGGCTGCCGGCCGCGGGCCGGTCACAGATAGTATCCATTGGGTACCTCGGTATCAAAAAGGTGCCTTCTTTCCGAAAGGTACCACGGGTGGCCAGAATCGATGCATGCTCGCAATCACGCAATACGCGTTCGGTGGCCCGGAAGTGCTCGAAGTGGTCGAGGTGGATCGGCCGCGGCCAGGTCCGGGGGAGGTGCTGGTGCGGGTCGCCGCGACCAGCGTCAACGCCGCCGACTGGAAGGTGCGCGCCGGACTGGTCGGGAAGCTCGGCGACCCACCGCTGACGCTGGGGCTCGACGTGTCGGGTGTCGTGGCCGAACTCGGACCCGGTGTGGACCGGTTCGCCGTCGGTGATCCGGTGTACGGCATGGTCTTCGGCGGCGCGAACGCGGAATACGTTGTGGCGCAGGCGCACGCCCTGGCGCCGAAGCCGAGGAGCCTCGACCTGGTGCACGCCGCGGCACTGCCGACGGCGGCGCTGACCGCGTGGCAGGCGCTGGCCGCTCTGGGGGCGGGGCAACGCCTGCTGGTGCACGCAGCCGCGGGAGGCGTCGGGCATCTGGCGGTGCAGATAGCCCGGCATCGCGGCGCGTACGTGATCGGCACCGCACGCGCGGTCAACCACGAATACCTGCGCGAACTCGGCGCCGACGAGGTGATCGACTACACCGCGGTCGATTTCGGCGCCGCGGTGCGCGACGTCGACGTTGTGCTCGACCTGGTCGGCGGTGCGTACGGTTCTCGCTCGGTCCCGGTGCTCCGGCCCGACGGCAGGTTGATCGACACCCAGGGCTCGGATGCGGAAGCCGATCCGCGTTACGAGCGGTTCTATGTGGAGCCGTCCGGGGTATCGCTGCGCGAGATCACCACGATGGTCGAGCGCGGTCATCTGCGCGCGACCATCGACCAAGTGCTACCGCTCGCGGATGCCGCGAAGGCGCACGAGCTCAGCGAATCCGGACGGGTGCGCGGCAAGATCGTGCTGGTCGCTTGGAACCCGCCCGCCTGACGGAGCCGGTCCGCGGGCCGCGCGAGCGAGTCAGCGGCGAACGGCGTGCACGACGTCGGCGTGCAGGGCGTCCGCCCGCGCGGTGAGCTCGTCGATCCGCACCAGGACCACGGCGAACAGGTCGCCCTCGGCGGCGGGCAGCGACGCCACGTTGATCTCGATGTTGAGCTGCGAGGAGGTCGCGGCGGCGCGGCAGGCGTCGGCGGCCGCGCCGATGTCGGTGACGACGTTCGGATTCCCGATCGGGAACAGCTCCGCCGCCAGCGACAGCACCTCGTCTGCCTCGTCGACGACGGCGGCGGGCACGCGGGCGGCCTCGATCAGCGCGGCGTTGATCGCCGCGGTGCGGGCGGCGAGGTCCTCCGGGGTGTCCTTGGGCAGCTTGTAGGCGGCGCCGACAGCCGTGAACGCGGCGGCGTCGGCGTCGGCCAGCGCGAGAGCGCGCTCGCGGGCCGCGTCGGCGGCCTCGATGATCCGATCGACCACCGGCCGGTTCTCGGCGTCCTTGGCGCGGGTGGTGTAGCGCGCGACCATCGCGACGAGCGCGGCGGCCTGCGCGGCGTGCAGCGCGGCTACCGCGCCGCCGCCCGGTGCGGGAATCTTGGCGGCCAGATCGCTCAGATACTGCGCCAGGGCGACCCCGCCGAAGGACGGCGCAGTTTCCATGGACGACGAGCTGGTCTGCGACACGAGGGTGTTGCCTTTCGTTTACGGCGAGGATGGTCTACGAGTAGACGCTACCCCCTGACGCCGGTCGTACGGTCGTGACCACGCCTTGCCGGGCCTTCCCCCGTGGCCGGTGCGCGGCCCGACCGTACCCGCCGTTATGTTGAGTGCCATGCGCATCGGATTGAGCATCAACTACTCGGGGGGTTTCAAAGAGGCGGCGGCCGAAGTCGCCGACCTCGAGCGGGCGGGCCTGGACATCGTGTTCGTGCCCGAGGCGTACTCGTTCGACGCGGTGAGCGCGCTCGGTTACCTGGCCGCGAAGACCACGCGCCTGCAGTTGGCCTCCGGCATCCTGCAGCTCTACACGCGTACCCCGAGCCTGACCGCCATGACCGCGGCGGGCCTGGACTTCGTCTCCGACGGACGCTACGTGCTCGGCCTGGGCGCGTCGGGTCCGCAGGTGATCGAGGGCTTCCACGGCGTGCCCTATGACGCGCCGATCGGCCGGACCAGGGAACTGGTCGAGATCTGCCGGAAGGTCTGGCGGCGCGAGCGCCTGGAATACCAGGGCAAGTACTACCAGATCCCGCTGCCCGCCGAACGGGGCACCGGTCTCGGCAAGCCGCTCAAGCTGATCAACCACCCGGTGCGTGAGCGCATTCCGGTGCTGCTGGCCGCGCTCGGACCGAAGAACGTGGAACTGGCCGCCGAGATCGCCGAGGGCTGGCAGCCGATCTTCTTCCTGCCGGAGAAGGCGAAGGATGTGTGGGCGGACTCGCTCACCGCGGGTCTGGCCAAGCGCGACCCCGCCTTGGGCGACCTGGACGTGTACGCGGGTCCGGCCCTGGCCATCGGGGACAACGTCGAACCGCTGCTGCAGTTCGTGAAGCCGCATCTGGCGCTCTACATCGGCGGCATGGGCGCCAAGGGCAAGAACTTCTACCACACCCTGGCCACCAAGTACGGCTACGGCGCCGAGGCCGACCGCATCCAGGAGCTGTACCTGGCGGGGGAGAAGGAGGCCGCGACGAAGGCGGTCCCGGACCAGCTGGTCCGGGACATCTCCCTGGTCGGCTCGGCCGGATACGTCAAGGAGCGGGTCGCGGCCTTCAAGGAAGCCGGCGTGACGGTCTTGAACGTCGTTCCGATGGCGGCCACCGCCGCCGAGCGCGTCAAGCTGATCGAACAGCTGCGCGAACTGGTCTGAGAAAGGCGCTGCCGCCGTCGACGGGCGCGACGGCGGCAGCGGCAGGCGTCATCTCTGCCGGAGCGCCGCCAGCGCGGCGTCCAATGTCGAATGCAGCGCGAACACCTGATCAAGGCTGGTCATCTTGAGCTGCCGACTGGTCGCCGGGCCCTCGGCGACGACGGCGATCGCGGTGGTCGAGCCGGCGCGCTGGTGGGCCGCGACGAGCGTCGCCATGCCCGCCGAGGCGAGGAAGCTGACCGCGGTGAGGTCGATGATCAGGGCCGCGGGCTTGCCGCTGAGAATGGCATCGATCGCATTCTCCAGCGCGGGCGCCGTCGCCAGATCGACCTCGCCGGCCACCGTCAGCACCGTGGCGCCGTCGTGGGCCGCGACCGTGGTGGTCATCGTGTCCGCGAGGGGATACGCGTCTCCGGAAGTGTTGGTCACAACTTCACAACACACAAATCGCGGCGGATTCGCAACCTTTGGGTGTTCATAGAGCTAACCATACCCCGTTTCGCCGACCGGCCTGCCGAGCCGACGGCCGCGGTGGCGGCGCTCGCACGCCCTCAGCTCGGCAGCCCCAGCCGATCGGCGAGCGTGCCGAGGATGCGATGCAGGTCGGCACGCTCGGCGGCGGTGAGGTCCGTGGTGATCTCGGCATCGATCGCCCGCGCGGCGTCGAGGCATTTGCGCAGTAGTGCGCGGCCGTGCGAGGTCAGGTTCAGGTTCTGACGGCGGCGATCCTTCGGGTCTCGTACCCGTTCGACGGCCCCGAGGGACTCGAGGTGGTCGGCCAGCGCGACGACCAGACTCGGCGCGACGCGCAGTATTTGTGCCATCTCCATCTGCGATGTCGGTCCGTTGGCCGCCAACACATTCAGCATCCCGGCATGCTTCGGCTTGAGCTCGAGATCCGACACGTCGGCGCTGAAGCGGTCGGTCAGAAACGCGCCCAGCAGTCCGAGCCGGAAGCTGAGGGTCTCCGGCAGCTTTTCCGCCTTGACGTTCTTCATGGCGAGCATAATACTGTCCCTAAATCAGTCATAGTCTGAATGATTTTTGGAGTGAAAGATGCAGGACCAGAAGCTCAATCGAAGCACGGTGATTCTCAACGCGATCGGCGCGGCCACCGCCGTGGCGTTCAGCGTCGCTGCACTGGTCGATCCGACCGCCGCGATCTCCACCGGCGCGGCATCGCCCGGGATCGATCTGTATGCCCAGGCGTACGCGGTCCGCGCGATCCCGCTGGGCGCCGCGCTGCTGTTCAGCCTGGCCGGCCGCCGCAACCGGGCACTCCTACCGCTGCTCACCGTGTCGGGCGCGGTACAGCTCGGTGACGTCGCCATCGGCGCCGCGCAGGGAATTCCGGGCATGATGGCAGGCGGTAGTGCGCTCGCGCTCATTCACCTCGCCACCGCGGGTCATTTGGTTCTCCGCAGTAGCCGCTCCGCCCCGGTCGCGGCCTGAGCCGCGACTTCGGCGTGAGTCGGACATGCTCGGCGAAGCCGAGGTCGGCGACGATGGAAATCTCGGTTCGGATGGCTCGTGTCAGCAATCTCCGAGGAAACTTCTGTGGCAGGGTGGTCGGCTGTGCGGACAATCCTGATCACGGGGGCGACATCGGGTATCGGGCTGGAGTCGGCTCAGCAGCTCGCGGCGCAAGGGAATCGGCTCGTGTTGGTCGGGCGGAATCCGGAGAAGCTCTCCGCCGCGGCGAAGCTGGTCCGAGGCGCGGGGGCGGCGGGAGTCGACACGCTGGAGTGCGATTTCGCGTCGCAGTCGTCGGTCCGGCAGCTGGCGAAGGAGGTTTCGTCCGCCTACGACCGGCTGGATGTGCTGGCCAACAACGCAGGTGGCTACCACAAGACCCGGAGCGAGACCGTGGACGGTATCGAGGCCACGTTCGCCGTCAACCATCTCGGTGGTTTCCTGCTCACCGAGCTGCTGACGGATCTGATGGTGCGCAGCGCCCCGTCGCGCATCGTGTTCACCTCGTCGGTCATGCAATTCGGCGCCACCATGGATTTCGCCGATCTGGAGTTCCGGCAGAGTTATTCGGGAGAAAGGGCATACAGCCGGTCCAAGCTGGCGAACGTCCTGTACACCCGGGCGCTGGCGCGGCGTCTGGAGGGAACCGGCGTAACGGTCAACGCCTTTCACCCCGGTGCGGTGGCAACCGGGATCTGGGATTCGATGCCGTGGTTCGGGCAACCCTTCGTGGCGCTCGCCAAGCGATTGTTCATGATCTCCGCCGCGGAGGGAGGACGAGCGCTGACCTACCTGGCCGCCGACCCGGAAGTCGCCGCGGTCAGCGGCTGTTACTTCCAGAACAACCGCGTCAAGGCTCCGTCCCGTCTCGCGCAGGACGTCGCGCTCGGGCAGCGGCTGTGTGAAGTCAGCGCCGCTCTGGTCGGACTCACCGGGTAAGCGCACACACGACCAGCGACACCGTTATCGCTGAGCAACACGACAATCGACGCCGACTGAAGCGGAAAGCGGGGGAGCATGCTTCGTACTCGTTTCGAGTCGATCGGCGCGTACACCCGACGACTGTCCGCTCCACCGAGGATCTGATCGCCGAGCTGGCCGTGCCGCGGTCGCTGGATCTGGAGAGCATCACCGGCATCAAGAATCGTCGTGTCTACGACTCGGATCCGGACCGGTACGAATCATCCTTCGAGCTGGCGTTGCACGCGATCGAGGACTGTCTGTGGCATTCCGGGTATCGGGCCGACGAATGGACGTCGTCATCTCGGCCTCGATCACGCGTACAGCGGCGCGGGAATCTTTTGCTACGCACCGTCTTTCGCGCTCATGCTCGGCAATGCGATCGGCGCGAACGCGGCTCGGCACTTCGATGTCTCCAATGCCTGCGCCGGGATGATCACCGGAGTGAAGGTGCTCGATCGCATGATCAAGGCCGGTGCGGTGCGCAACGGCCTGGTGGTCAGCGGCGAGCAGATCACGCCGATCGCCGAGACGGCGTGCACGAGATCAGCCGCCCCTACGACCCGCACACAAGCAATACGCGGGTGTCCATGCTGTGGACATCCGCGACAGCGCCGAACCGATACGGCCGGGCCTCGTCGACGCCCGACGGGCTCAGGAATCCGCGATGCGGTCCGTCGGGGCGGCTGTCGCACCAGCGGACAGCAGTTTGTCGGCCAGCGCGCGGGCGCGGTGCACGAGCTCGGGCGGGTCGAGTATCTCGAAGTCGTGCCCCAGCAAAAGCACATGCACGAGCACGATGTCCAGGCTGTGGTCGGCTCCGCTGCGGACCTCGCAGCGTCCGCTGCCGCACGGCCGTACGACGGCCGCCGACGCCGGAATCTGCGCACGCACCGTGTCGGCGGAGGCGTGCACCAGGAAGCGGGCCCGCAGCGGGTACACCCGGCTCGCCACGCCTTCCTGCACGTAGGCCGCCGCCTCGGGCGCCGCACGCGGGCGGAAGCGCCACGTCCGTGCGGCGACATCGGTCATCCGGTCGACGCGGAAGCTGCGCCAGTCCTCGCGATCGAGGTCGAAGGCCAGCAGGTACCAGCGCCGGTCGGAGGCGACCAAACGGTACGGCTCGACCCGCCGCCGTCGCACCCCGTCTCCGGCGGGATAGTCGAAACCGGCCTCGACTTCGTCCCGGCACGCTCTGGCCAGCGTCATCAGCACCTCGGGGTCGACGGGCGGGTGACCTCCGCCGAAGGACTCCACGGAGCCGGAGAGCGCCTGCATTTCGTGCCGCAAACGGGTGGGCAGCACCCGGTCGAGTTTGGCCAGCGCCCGGAGCGCGACATCCCCGGCGCCCGCGACCGCCGCGCCCGCGCCGCCGAGGAGCGAGACCGCGGTGACGATCGCTTCCTCGTCGTCGAGGAGCAGCGGCGGCAGCTCCTGCCCGCGGCCGAGCTGATAGCCGCCGCCGACGCCGTGGCAGGCGTGCACCAGGTAGCCGAGCGCCCGCAGGCGCTCGACATCGCGCCGTACCGTGCGCGGCGTGACGCCCAGCCGCTCCGCGAGCTCGCGCGCGGTCCAGACCTGGCGTTGCTGCAGCAGTCCGAGCAGGGTCAGCACCCGCTCGGTCGTGCCCCGCTCGGCACCGCTCGCCGCCTCCATGTCGCTCAGCCTGCCAGAAATAGCGGACCGATTCTGTCCGCTAGGGGTGCCAGGGTGGGCGGCATGAACGCAGACGCACTCGACTGGAACAGGACACTGCGGGAGCAGTGGGAAGCCCACTGGAACCATCAGCTACGCGACCGGCTCCACGGTCTCACCGACGACGAGTACTTCTGGTCGCCGGTACCGGACGCCTGGAGCGTGCGGCCGCGTGGCAGTTCGACGGCGCCCGTGCAGGCAGGGGCCGGGGACTTCACGATCGACTACGCCTTCCCGAATCCCGTCCCCGCGCCGTTCACCACGATCGCCTGGCGACTCGGTCACGTCATCGTCGGCGTGCTCGCCGCGCGCAACGCGACCCATTTCGGCGCACCGGCGGCCGCGTACGAGACATGGGAATACGCGGGCGACGCGGCCACCGCGCTGGACCAGCTCGAAGCCCAGCTCGACATCTGGCTGACCGGAGTGCGTGGTCTCGGCGATGCCGGACTCCGGGTCCCGATCGGCCCGAACGAGCCCTTCCCCGAGGCGCCCATGGCCGATCTGGTGCTGCACATCCACCGTGAGCTGATCCACCACCTGTCCGAGGTCTGCGTGATCCGCGACCTCTATACGCACTCCGACGCTGTCAGGAAACCCATGATCACGAAGACGACCCACCTCGACCCCGAGGAACTGCAGCACAACCCGGCCTTCACACAGGGCGTGATCGCGCCCGCTGCCCAGACCGTCTATGTCGGCGGTCAGCTCGGCACCGACAGCACGGGAGAACTGCTGGACGGCTTGGAAGCGCAGACCATTCAGGCCATGCGCAACGTACTGACCGTGCTGGCGTCTGCGAATACCGGTCCCGAACACGTCGTCAAACTGACGATCTACCTTGTCGCCGGGGCCGACGCTCAGGCGGGCTACGCGGCGGCGCGAAAAGTGTGGGGCGATCACCGCACTGCCATCACGGTCGTCTCCACCGCGGGACACGCTCGCCCCGGCGCGCTGGTGGAGATCGATGCTGTAGCGACCATCCCCGAATAGCCGCGCCTGTGGCCGATTCGCCGCGCGGTCGGGCATCGCCGCGCGGAGAGATGGGCGGCTTCGCGGACCCCCGTGCGTTCAGCGGTGCGCCGCGCGGTCGGCGCTGATCTGGGATGCGACGATGCGGACGAGGTCGCCCAGTGCGATCTCCACGTCCGCGAGGTGCAGGCCCCAGGTCGCGTCCGGGACGGCGTACAACTCGGCGCTGCCGGGTTCCGGCGTCGCCAGTAGCGCCGTCGCGTCGCCGTCGCGGACGCATTGGAGCCGGTACTTCTCGGCGGGGACCAGCCACGGAGTCGGCGCGGCGACAGCGGACGGCCCGTGGCGCAACGCCAGTTCGGCGGCGAGTGGGCTGGGCACGGGACCGGTGCGGAGCACGGTGGCCGCGGTGCGGGACTCGTTGCTGCTCAACGAAGTCGGATTGGTGCAGGCGACCTCGTAGTCCGGGCCGTACGGACGCGGCAGCGGCTCCGGGGTCGTCGGGTTGCGACCGAATCGGCTGTCCGGGGGCGGGGTCGCGCCGAAGGTCTGCCAGGCCAGGACGCACCGTGTCTGCTGTTCGCCGCGGCACAGCGGAAGGTGCTGGAAGTCGCCGCCGACGTCACCGTTCTTCGGCACCACCACATTGCCACCCAGCAGGATCGCCGACAGGATCCGCTCGCGCACCGCCTGCTGCGGGTCGATCTCCTCCCGGATCAGTTGGCGCAGCATGCGGGCACCCTGCGAATGCCCGAGAAGGACGATCGGCCTTCTGGTTTCGCGCTCCGCGAGGAACTGCCGCCACGCGCGCAGGACGTCCTCGTACGCGATACGCGCCATCTCGGCGCGCTCGTCGGGGGAGTATGCCCGTTCCCGCGCCAGCGCGGTGAGGGTCCGCTGCCGGTACACCGGCGCGAATACCTGACAGACCTGGGAGAATCGGGCGGCCTGTTGTTCGGCCACCGCCCGCACCTCCCGGGTCGCCGCGGTATCGGAGTTGGGCGTCGGCTCCAAAGACACCGTCGGATACACGTAGAAGCAGTCCACCCCGGAATCCCCAGCAGGCGTGGGGTCTTCCCGCACATCGGGTTGCCCCGCCTGCCGCACCGTGGTCGCCGAACTGCCTCGGCAGGGGTCGTCCGCTCGATCCGGCCTGCACAACCACACGACACCGGTGTCACCGGCCGGGTCCGCCACCGCGCCGACCGACGATCCCGCCAGCACTCCGACTCCGCACACGACGGATGCGACCACCCGCCGCCACCGACTGTCCCGCATAGCGCATACCTCGCTTTTCCGCGCCCGACCGTTGAGGACGGCCTCGCCACACCGGGATCGGCCGTTCGGTCACCTTCGACGGCGTCAGCCTAATGGCGAACGCACCGGCTCACGCACGCATCGCCTCGGACGGCGGAGAACTCGCTCGCGGTGGCGGATGGCTCCGAGAGCGGTCAGGCCCGGCGGGACAGTCGGCCGCCGCCGTTGCGGAAACGCGCTCGGCCGTCACGGATGTCGTGAAAGGAGACGAGCAGCAGTCGCAGGTATCCGTCGAACGTCTCGAACGGGTATCCGGCGGGCGCGAAAAGGCCGGGCCGGATCGGCACGTACCGCTGCGGAGGGGCGGCGGTCGTGCCCCCGGCGAACTCGGTGAAGATCCGCTCCTGCGATGCGTCCGCCGGTTCGTAGGTCACGCGCTCCTCGAGTTGGCCGTCGACGACGCCGACCTCGACGCGCAGCTGATCGGAACGGTAGGTGCCCACGTAGGGTGTGAGATCGATGTCCTGCGCCGATTCGTTGATGAGGGTGGGGATCCGAACGCCGAGGTGTTCGCTCAGCAGCCAGCGCAGGATCTGGTCGTGCAGCATGATCGCCCCCGGGGTGTTGCCGAAGGCGGTGAACACGAGGTCGTGCTCGGGCACGACGCACAGAATGGACACGCCGCCGGGTGACGCGCCCGACATCGCGAGGACGATCGTGTCGCCGAACGGATACCGCACCCAACCCAGGCCCATCGGGGGGACGTTCGGGGTGGCCATGTCGTGCGAGACCTGTTGCATCAGTGCGGTCGACCCGGCCGAGAGGACGCGCGTTCCGGAAGGGGACACACCGCCCGCGAGATGGGTGCGTCCGAAGGCGAGCAGGTCGGCGACGGTGCCGATCGGCGTGCCGCCCGCCGGTCCCCAGGTGTCGGGCAGTGTGAACATTCCGGTGGGCTCGGCCGCCATGGTCTCGGGGTCCGGGAAGTGCCCGATGGCGGTGCTGCGCAGGATCGCCCGTTCGGCCGACGTGCTGGAGTCGGTCATGCCGACAGGTGCGTAGACATCGCGCTCGAGCAGGTCGGGGAAGGACAGACCGGTCACCACCTCCAGCAGGCGGCCCGCGACGATCATGCCGCCGTTGGAGTAGCTGAGCTGCTCGCCGGGCTCGAACAGGACACCGCAATTGCGCGCGAGACCCTCGACGTAAGTTTTCAGGGAGTCGCGCCCTTTCGCATCGGGGAAGAACAAGTCCGCATCGATGCCGTTGGTATGCGAAATGAGGTGGCGAACCAGGATCTTCTGCGCGGCGCCCGGCGCGGTCAGGGCGAACTCGGGCAGGTACCGCACCACCGGCGCGTCCAGATCGAGCAGCCCCCGCTCGACCTGCTGGAGGACCAGCGTGGTGGTCAGCACCTTGGTCACCGAGCCGAAGAGGAACCCGGTGTCCGCGCGCATCGGCGCCCCGGAGGCGATGTTCGCGGTGCCGTGGGCGACGACGATCTGCTCGCCCGCACAGTAGACGCCCGCGACGAATCCGGGGACTTCGTTGGACATGCAGTAGGCGGCGATCTGCTCGCGGATCCGGGCTTCGGCGGTGTGCAGTGCGTTGTTGTTCATGCCGACCACCGTCCAACCTTGCCCCCGGGGCAAGGTCAAGCCCGTGCGACGGAGTCCATTCCCGCCTACGCCTTACGTGGCGGCGTGGCGGGGTGCGCGGTGCAGGACCAGCTTCGTGGTGTGCACCGTGTAGGCGTCCGGGGCGTCTTCCCAATCGGCGGTGATGGTGGTGTGCGGGCACAGTGTCGCGCAACAAGTAGAATGATCATCAACATGATCTGGTCGGCTCGCTGCTCTCATGGGCCTATGACCTGCATATATCCAGATTATCGGTCCGGATCTCTCAATATCTCTTCCGTATATGAAAGAATATCGACTAACATAAGGCGCGGATCTCGTTGACTGGCGCGTGCGGCCGGACGCCCCTTCCGGTGGAGTCCGATGCGTGTGCGGCGGCGTGGATCGAAGCGAAAGGATGCATCGACGCATGCTCAAGAAGCTGGACCGAATACTCGGTTACGAGATGAAGGTCTCCGAGTTCCTCGGCACTCTCATCATCATCGGCGTTCCCTACGGCGTGGCCGGGGTGATCTGGACGCTCACGCACACCGGTCATCTGCGCGATATGCACGGCATCGATCTGCTGATGTCGTTCCTGGGCTCGATCGTGTGCTGGCCCGTGCTGACCTTCTCGAACGTGTGCATGACCTGATGATGGCTTTGGTGTGGCTCATCGACGTTCTCGTGATCGTGGTCAAGATCCTCGGTGGGCAGATGAAGGTCAATCCCGTGCTCCGCTTCGGGCTGTGGGTGGCCGTACTCGGTCTCTTCCTGGCCGGCTGCGCGGTGCTCGTCGCGCTCGTGGTGCTGTTGCAACGTTGACTGGAGACCCTCGCCTAGCGGCTTCGCCGACTCGACTCTGGTCGTACGAGTGTGGAATAGATGATTACTTAACAGCGAGAGGCGCTTTCCGGCGGGGTCATCTATGTGCGGTGTTCGTACATATTCGCAGGAAAAGACAGTACCGGGCGAGGTCCTCGGCGCGGACCGGTGCAAGTCGGCGGATGTCGACTGAATAGAATAGCGAATAACTTGTTACTTGTCTGGCGTCTGTGAGGTGTGCAACACTTCACCCGCTCCGCGCCATCGAAGGGGCGGCCGCCGGCGCGGTGGACGAGAAATCGGAAAGGAACGGCTACCGGTGACTGCCTCGTTGCGAACGCCAGCCGACAAGCAACCGCCACTGGAACCGGGCGAACTCGGGAAGTTGATCGACAGTGCTTCGGGCTTGTGGCGGCGACATCCCCAGCGTTCGCTGGAAACACTGGGCAGGCAGGTCACTCTGGGCCGCGAAGCCTTCGTCCAGCTGTTCGTCTCACTGGTGCGGGGACGATTCCCGTACCGGGAGTTCATCAAGCAGTGCGCCTTCATGGCCAACGTGTCGGCGGCGCCGACGGTATTCGTGGCCATCCCGATCGCCGTCGTGGTCTCCATCCAGGTCGGCGCGCTCGTGAATCAAGTCGGCGCAACGACATTCATCGGCGCGGTCGCCGGATTGGGCATCATCCGCCAGGGCGCTCCGCTGGTGTCGGCGTTGATGGTCGCCGGTGCGGTCGGTTCGGCGATCTGTGCCGATCTGGGATCGCGAACCATCCGGGAAGAGATCGACGCGATGATGGTGATGGGCGTCGATCCGGTACGCCGCCTGGTCGCGCCCCGGCTCGCGGCGGCGGTGCTGGTGAGCGTCCTGCTCTGCGGATTTGTCGTGTTCGTCGGATTCGCCACCGCGTACATGTTCAACGTGTACGCCCAATCCGGTACGCCGGGCTCGTTCATCAGCTCCTTCGCGTCCTTCGCGGTGGCGAACGATCTGATCATCGCCTTGGTCAAGGCCGCGATCTTCGGGGTGCTGACCGCGGTCATCGCCTGTGATATCGGCTTGCACGCGCACGGTGGCCCTGGCGGTGTCGCGAACGCGGTGAACTCGGCGGTGGTCAGCTCGGCGCTGATGTTGTTCGCCACCAACATCATTCTCACTCAGCTGTACAACACGCTCTTCCCGGCGAAAGTGGTGTGAGCATGGCGAGCAGCTACACACCTCCGGCGCTGCGGCCCCTGCATGCCGCCGGGAAAGTTGCGCTGGCGCCGGTGCACGCCAATCAGCGTGTTGGGCATCAGGCCATCACGTTCTTCCAGGCGCTGATCGCCATCCCGTTCGTCCTGAAGCACTATCGCCGTGAGGTGGCCCGGCTGACGGCCGATGTCGGCTGGGGCAACGGCTCGCTCATCGTGGGCGGCGGCACGATCGGTGTGGTCGTCATCCTGTGCGCGTTCGGCGGCATCATCGTCGGCATGGAGTCGTTCACGGCTCTGAATCTGCTGACGATGTCTCCGCTCACCGGAGCGATCTCCGGATTCGCGACCACTCGTGAACTCGCGCCTATCCTGGCGACCTTGGCCTTCGCCATCCAGGCGGGATGCCGATTCACCGCACAACTGGGCTCGATGCGGATCTCCGAGGAGATCGACGCGCTGGAGTCCATCGCCATCCGCCCGCTGCCGTATCTGATCAGCACCCGCATGATCGCCGCGACCCTGACCATCATCCCGCTCTACAGCATCGGTCTCGCCACCGCCTACCTGGCCACCAAGATCACGGTGCTGTTCCTGGGCGGCACGGCGGCGGGCACCTACGATCACTACTTCTTCCAGTTCCTGATCGGCCCGGATGTCTTCTTCTCGCTGCTCAAAGTGGTGGTGTTCGTGCTGCTGTCGACGTTCATCCAGTGTTACCACGGCTACGTCGCCACCGGTGGCCCGGAAGGCGTCGGGGTGGCGGCCGGGCGCGCCATCAAGATGGTGATCGTCGTGATGGTTTTCGCGAATCTTTTTCTCACGCTGACGATCTGGGGCATCGATCCCGGATTCCGGATCTCGGGGTAAGGCCGACGATGATTCTTGACCCCAGTGGTCGCGGACCGACCGCGAGACAGCTGACCCTCGCCGGGTCGGCGGTGCTGACGACGATAGCGGTCCTGCTGTACCTGCTCGCGCTGCGCTACACCGGCTACTTCGAGGACAAGGTCCCGGTGACCGTGGAACTCACCAGCACCGGCGACGGCTTGCCCGGCCGGGCGGACGTCAAATTCCGCGGCATGGTCGTGGGCCGGGTGGCCGCGGTGGACGTGGTGGCCCGCGGCGCCCGGCAGCAGGCGCGCGTGGATCTGAAACCGGGTGTCGCCTCGACCATTCCGGTGAACGTGACGGCCAGGGTGATCCCGAACAACCTGTTCGGCGTCACGGCGATCGAATTCGTCGACAACGGCCCGGAACCGAGGACGCTGCGCGCCGGCGCCACCATCGCGGAGGACACCAGCAGCGAGACGGTGGCGTTGCAGACGACGTTGAATGTGCTGCGGAACGTGCTCGAGAACATCCAACCGGAGAAATTGGGCCGAGTGCTGGCCACTCTCGCGGCCGCGCTGGATCCCGCGGCGCGTGCGCCCGGCTCGACGGTGGAGAGACTGGACCACTGGCTGACCGAAATTCGGGCGACGCCCGGCATCGACGCGCTCCTCGGCGATCTCGGGCGGGCCTCGATCGCGTTGAGCCAGTCGGCTCCCGAACTGGTCGGGGTGCTGTCGGAGTCGGTGACCACCGCCCGAACGCTGGCCGAACGACGGACGAAGCTCATCGACTTGCTGGCCACCGGCAACGCGACGGTCGAGTCGGTCAATTCACTGTTCGCTCGCAACCCCGACGCGGGCAAGTTCCTCGTCTCCGGTCTCGACGATCTGTTCGGCGGGCTGGCCAAGGATCCCGAGGCCATCCCGTACACGGCCGCGAATCTGAACGTGGCCCTGCAACGGCTGGCGCCCACGTTCCACTTCGGTCCGTCCAGACAGATGGTGTGGAAGATGGATGTCTCGTTCACGCCGTTCCAGCAGTACACGGCGAAGGACTGCCCGCACTACGGCGACCAGTACGGTCCCCGCTGCGGAGGCGCCACGGTGCCCGAGGTGGCGCCGGAGCAGAACTACCCGCCGCAGCTGATGCCGAAGTGGCTCGACGCGGCGGGGCCCGCACCCGTACCGGTCGCGCCAGCGCCGCTGGGCGCGATGGGGCTGGTGCTGCCAGGCCTACCGGCGATACCCGGTCTCCCGTTCATCCCGGGTCTGCCGTCCATCCCCGGCCTTTCGCCGAGCGCCGTGGCACCCGGCGAGCCCGGCTCGCAGGGTCCGGGTCCCGAGGCGCGGCCCATCGCGCTGCGCGGTTCCGACGCCGTGGCGGCGATCGTGGGAGCGCGGCCGACCGTGGCCCAGTACCTGCTGCTGACTCCGGTGCTGGCGGGCGGATCGGTCACCGTGACCGCCGCCTACGAGGGAGGGACGCGCCGATGAGATCAGGCAAGGCGCTGGCGGGATTCAGCTTGTTCGCGGTGCTGGCGATCGCGCTCACCGTTACCATCTGGTCCACGTTGCAGCGGTCGGTAACCGGGGATACCGCGCGCTACTCGGCGGTCTTCTCCGACGTGCTCGGCCTGCGCGTCGGGGACGACGTACGCATGGCAGGCGTGCGGGTCGGTCGCGTGGACAAGATCGACTTCACCGACGGCTACCGCGCCGAGGTGGAGTTCCGGATCGATGCGCGCCAGCATCTCACCACCACGACGAAGGCGCTGGTGCGCTACCAGAATCTGATCGGTCAGCGCTATATCGCCCTGGCGCCGGGCAAGGAACCGGGCGCCGTCGTCGCGGCGGGCGCGCGGATTCCGCTGGAGCGAACCGAGCCGTCGTTCGACGTGTCCGCGTTGTTGTCCGGCTTCGAGCCGTTGTTCAGCGTGCTGCAACCCGATCAGGTCAATTCCCTGTCCGAGACGTTGATCCAGGCCCTGCAAGGCAATCAGGTGTCGCTCAGCGGCCTGATCACCCAAGCCGCGGATCTGGCGGGCACCTTCGGGCAGCGGGACAAGGTCCTCGGGGAGGTCCTGAGCAATCTCAGCTCCGTGATCGGCGGCCTGGCCAATCGCAGCGGCGAGCTGGAGACGCTGCTCACCCAGGCCAGGGCTCTGGTCGAGGCGCTCTACTCGCAGGGCGAGAGTCTGAAGCAGTCGGTGGACCGCGTCGCGCACACGACCGACTCGCTTACTCAGCTGATCATGCAAGTCAAGCCAGGTTTGTCGAAGGCGCAGAACGATGCCACCACAGGTGTGGCGTTGCTGCTGCTCAACGGCGCTTCCTTGGACCGGACGGCGGTCGAACTGCCCGCCGTCCTCAACGGCGTCGCGCGCTTCACCAGCAACGGCGCCTACGGCAACGCGTATTTGTGCAGCCTCGACGTGTCGTTGTGGGGCGTGCTATTGCCTCCGGGACTGTTCTCCCAGGTGGGCGGCAAGTCGCATTCGGAGGTGTGCCGATGAGCAAGCGCATTCCGTGGCCGGGATTCCTGCGGAACCGGTATCTGCGGCTCGGCCTGATCGCCGCCGCAACGGTGGCCGCTCTGTTGATCGGCTCCAGTGTCCTGACCCAGGCCCGGTTGGGCGACAAGACGATTCACGCCGAATTCGCCCAGGCCGCGGGTCTGCGTCCGGGCGCGACGGTGGACGTGTCGGGGATCGAAGTGGGTGCGGTGCGCGCGGTCCGGCTCGAAGGCGCCAAGGTGGTGGTCGATCTCAAAGTGCGTCGCGATCTCCGTGTCGGCCCCGACGCGCGTGCGGCGATCAAGATGTCGACGATTCTCGGCCGCCTGCACGTGGACCTGGTCCCGGGAGACGGAAAGGGCTTGCCGGGCAACCGCATCCGCATCGAGAACACGTCGGTGCCGTACAACCTGAGCAAGGTCATCCAGGACCCGAAGTACAAGAACTCCTTCGAACGCATCGAACGCCTCGATCCGCAGAAACTCCGCCAGGCGCTCGACCTGGTCGACCAGCAGATGGGGGATTCCCCTCAGCTGGCGGTCCAGGCGCTCGACAGCATCGGCGCGCTCGCCAAGGTCGTGACCGATCGCCGCGACGAAGTGGACTCGCTGCTGAAGAGCATGGACCAGGTGTCCCAGCTGGTCTCGGACAATCAGAACAGCGTGCTGTTGCTGCTGACCCGCGGCGAGGCGATCGGCAACGCCGTCCAGAAGCGACAGGATCTGTTGAAACAGTTGCTCGACAACGTCGCGGCCCTGTCGAGATTGCTCCAGGAGATGGGTCTGGAGAACAACGGCCGGCTCGGGCCGTTGATCCACGACCTGAACACCATGTCCGAGGGATTGGTCAAGAACCGCGACAATCTGGACCGGCTCTACGAGAACATGCCGATCGCTCTGCGGCAGTTCAACAACGCCGTCGGCAACGGTCCATACGGCGACGTCTGGGCGCCGTGGTTCTTCCCGGACAACTGGCTGTGCTTCGCTCGAGCCGTACAGGGGTGCAATTGATGAGAACACGACGATTCGCGCAGCTCGGCGTGCTGATCGTGGCCGCGCTGGTCACCGCCGGTTGCGGGCTCGTACCGGACAGCCTGACCGCGCTGCCGAGGCAGTACCTCGGCGAGCACATCCGCGTCAGCGCCGATTTCGAGAACGTCGCCGGGCTGTACGCGGGCAACGAGGTCGCGGTGCTGGGCGTTCCGGTCGGCCGGGTCGACACCGTGGAGGCCAAGGGCAGCTACGTCCAGGTCACCATGAGCCTGGAACAGGGAACCAAGGTCCCGGCCGATGCCATCGCCGCCTTGGTGTCGCCGCAGCTGATCACCAATCGGCATGTCGAACTCGCCCCCGCGTACAGCGGGGACGGGCCGCTGCTCACCGACGGGACGCACATCCCGCTGGCCAGGACGCGCACACCGGTCGAGCTCGACCGCATTCTGCAGAATTTCGACCAGCTCGGCGCCGCGCTCAAAGGCGACGACCGGAACGGTCCGATGGCCAGCCGTGTCCTGTTCCCGCTCTTGGACGGCAACGGCGACAAACTGCGCGCGACCCTGGACGCGCTGTCCTCGGCGTTCGAGGTGACCTTCGCCAACAGGGACCAGATCTCGAACACGATCATCGAACTCAACGAGATCACGCAGATCATCGCCCAGAACGACCAGACGGTACGTGATTTCAGCGGCCGCCTCACCGAACTGGTGCAGCTGATGGGCGACCAGGCGCCCGGTCTGCAGGCGGTGCTGCGGCAGTTGGACCAGTTCGTCACCAACACCGCCACGCTGGTCGGCGAGAACTCCGATCAGCTCGCGGGTGCGCTGGAGCGATTCACGACCATCACCGAACAGATGCGGGCCAACTCCCGCGGCCTCACCGAGATCGTCGACGTCGGGCCGTTGCTGTTCGAGAACTTGTCCAACGCGGTCAGCCGCGAACACCAAGCGCTGCGCCTGCACGCGCTGACCGACAAGGTCCTGCTCGACAACGAGGTCGTGTCCCAGTTCTGCGAACGTATCCAGATGCGCCTTGATGGCTGTCGCACCGGGAAGATCCAGGACTTCGGGCCCGACTTCGGCCTCACCGCGGCACTACTGGGGATTTCGAAATGATCGGGACGAACCCGCTCCGACGCACCGCGGTGGCGGCGGCGCTTGTCGCGGTCATGGGCACCGCGACCGGCTGCGGCGTGACGGTGGCGAATCTGCCGATGCCCGAACCGGGTATCGGCGCACCCGGTTACACCATTCGCGCGGCCTTCCGTGACGCGCTCAATCTGCCCGATCGCGCGCACGTGAAGATCGGTGGCACCGATATCGGCGTCGTTACCGCGATCAGCACGACCAACTTCATCGCGGAGGTGGAAATGCTGATCAGGGCGGACATCCAGCTGCCACGCGGTACCACCGCGGAGTTGCGTCAGGCGACGCCGCTCGGCGACATCTTCGTCGCGATGACATTGCCCGCGACCACATCCGGCGGCGAGAATCTGCGCGCCGGTGAGGTCATCGGAACAGAGCACACGTCGGCCGCCGCGTCCGTCGAGCAGCTGATGATGTCGGTCTCGATGTTGATCAACGGCGGCGGCATCAACCAGGCCGCGAAGATCACCTCCGAGATGGATTCGATGTTCGCGGGCCGCGCGCCACAGCTCGCGCACCTGCTCAGCGAACTGACCGATGTCATCGCCGCGCTGAATCGACGCACCAGCGACATCGACAGCGTCCTGACCGGCCTGAACGTGCTCACCGGTGAATTGGCCATGCGGAAGGCCGAGTTGGGCGACGCCGCGGATACCTTCCCCGGGCTGCTGGCTCTGCTCGCGGAGAACAACCAGTCCATCGTGGACCTGCTCGACAAAGTCTCGGCCACGATGACCGCGCTCGGCGATTTCACCGAGACGACCGGCCCGCAGGCGGTCGGCTTGTTCGACAGCATCCAGCGGTTGATGGCGGGTTTCACCCAGATGGGCGACGACCTGGGCGGAACGTTGAAAGGCCTGCACACCATCTATCCCGCGCTGATGGCGAGCCTGGACGGGCCCGCCCTGGCCGTCGCGGCGACGGTGTCCTACCTCAGCGTCGGGGCCTTGACCGATCCCAGCGGCAGCAGGATGCCCGAGATCGGCGACGTACCCGCGTTCATCGGCAGCTTGGCGCAGGTGATCGAGAAGGTGATCGGCCGGGTCACCAGTCCGCCACAGCAACCTCAGCAGCCCCAGCAAGGAGGAGACCGATGAATCCCCCCTTGTGGCGATGGCTGGTCCGCCGCCGCGTCGCGGTGGCGAATTTCGGATTGATCGTGGTGCTGATCCTCGGCGCGGCCTATCTCGGCGCCGAAGTCCTGCGGTTCGATCCGCTGTCCGACGACTACACGGTGACCGTGGAGTTGCAATCGTCCGGCGGCTTGTCGGCGGGCAACGACGTCACCTTCCGCGGCACCAGGGTCGGCACGGTCCGCGAGGTGAAAGTCGCGGGCAGCGGCGTCGCGGCCGTGGCCTTGATCGACTCCGCGGCCAAGATTCCCGTGGGCGGCACGGTCGCCGTCGGCCGGTTGTCGGCGGCGGGCGAGCAGTACCTGGACTTCCGCCCGGATTCCGACACCGGCCCCTACCTCACCGACGGAGCGCTGGTGGAACGCTCCCAGACCACCGTGCCGGTGACCGTGCAGTCGGTACTGACCAATCTCAGCGGCTTCATCGGGGGATTGAACCCGGACCGGTTGAACGTGATCATCGACGAACTCGACAAGGCGCTCGCCGGAGGCCCCGGCCAGCTGCGCAACATGGTGTCGGGCATCAGCCGCGCCATGGCCGGGCTGACCGACCTGCTGCCGCAGACACGTCAGCTGATCGAGAACCTCGAAGTGATCGCGGAGACTACCTCGCATGCGCAACCGGACCTCGCGACACTCACGCGCACGGGCGGCGTGCTGTTCGAGCAGCTGACCGCGGCGGATCTGGAAGTACGTCACCTCCTGGACGAAGGGCCGGCCCAGCTCAGCACACTCGGCGGCTTCGTGTCCCGCACCCAGGATCCCATCACGAACCTGGTGACGAACTTCGTCGCGATCACCAAGGCGGCCAAGCTGCGTGCCCCGGCGATCGCGGCGCTGTTCCCCGCGTTGCGGGTCGGCTCGGAGGCGCTGGGCATACCCGCCCACGACAACGCCTTCTACACCCTGGTCGACATCTGGCCGCGCCCCACATGCGAATACGACACCATCCCCGTGGTGCCCACGGACAAGATGACCGACACCCGGGTCCGGCTCTACAACTACTGCGTCACCAACGATCCCGCCTTGCAGGTGCGTGGTTCGGCGAACGCGCCGCGTCCCGGGATTCCGGACAACGGGGCCGCCCGGCCGCCTGGTGCCCGTGGCGACGAACTGTCCCGCCCGGTCCCCGGCAACTAGGAGATTTCCGATGAAGAGTGAAGACGTCGATCCGGCCGCCGAAACCGGCGCGCCCGCAACACAACCGGACGAGAAGGACGCCGAGTCCGTGCGCACCGACTCCGCGGGCACGACTGCGCCGGTCGCGAATCCCGCCGGAACCGGCACAGCGAAATCCGGGGATCGGTGGCGCCGGCTGCGCGGTCTGCCGATCCGCCGTCCCGGTGCGATCGCCCTGCGTTCGGCGGCCGCGATCCTCGTGGGTGTGTCGGTGGCGTCGGCCGGTTACTGGTACGTCCAGGATCACAACAGCAAGAACCTGCTGGCGGCACAGGAAGACGCACGCGCCGCGGCCTGCCGCTACGCGCCCGTCCTGGCGAACTACGACGCGAAGAATCTCGACGCCTACTTCGCCGCCGTCAGCGACGGCGCCACCGGCGACTGGAAGAAACAATTCGAGTCCACCAGCACGGAGCTGCGTACGGTGCTCGGCGAAGGACAGGTCACTTCGGCCACGCGCGACGTGCAGTGCGCGATTCGCGCCGGTGACGAACACTCCGCCGAAGCGATCGTGGTCATCGGCCAGACCATCACCAGTCTCGGCACCAAGGGCAAGCCCGCGCCGGGGCAGTTGTCGATGGTGATGCGCTTGGAGAAGGTCGGGGACCGGTGGCTGGTGAACAAGGTCAACTCGCCGTTGGCATTACCCGCGCAACCCTGACGCCGGTGCCCGTCGACCTCGGCAGGGCTCTGGGGGACGGCAGGCGCGGCTGTCCGCAGGATGCCGTGGCGCGCTTGATGCAGGTCACCTTGTTCGATACGGCGACACAGCCGCCCGGCGCGCGGAAATGAGCGACCCGACACGGCGATTCCGGCGGCCTGGCGAACTAGGTGAAAACTGAGAACGTATGCCCACTTATGACACCATGTGGCCGGGAAATATTGCTTTTGTTACCAGTTTTATTGTGTCGGCGACATCGAGTCTAGTAGAATGGTCAGTAACATAATCGCGGTGGCCGGTCCCGGTCATCGAACGCAGGAGAGTCCGATGCGCGCCGATGTTCTCGTGGAGGAGCGGCCGAAGTGTGAACGCAGATGGAAGGACATCCCGATGACCGCAGTCGCTCATCAACCCGATCGCGACCACAGCGCGCCGCTGACGAAGGACCGCACCCGCATCGGTATCAGCGTCACGCATCGGCCGTACACCAAGCGGCCGATCGAACTCACCGACGCATTGGACTTCTGGTCCTTCGCGGGCGCCGCGGCCAATGTCGTCATGCAGATGGCCCGGCCGGGCGTCGGCTACGGCGTGGCCGAAAGCAAGGTGGAGTCCGGCTCGCTGATGAAGCACCCGTGGAAACGGGCGCGCACGACCACGCAATATCTCGCGGTCGCCATCCTCGGTACCGACGAAGAGCGCACGGCATATCGCGAAGCGGTGAATGTGGCGCACCGGCAGGTGCATTCGGCCCCGGGTGCCGCCGTGAAGTACAACGCCTTCGACCGCAACCTCCAACTGTGGGTCGCCGCCTGCCTTTACATCGGTTTCGAGGACACCTACCAGCTGTTGCACGGGAGAATGAACGACGAGCAGGCCGAAGCGTTCTACACCTCGTCCTCCACCCTGGGCACCACCTTGCAGGTCACGGAGGACATGTGGCCTGCCACCCGCGCGGAATTCGACGAATATTGGAACACCACGTGCGAGCAAGCCGTGCTGGACGACTACGTCCGGGGCTACCTCGAGAGCCTGCTGAATCTTCGCATGATCCACTGGTACCTGCGGCTGCCTTTCCGGAACCTGCTCCGGTTCCTCACCATCGGATTCCTGGCCCCGATTTTCCGGGAACAGCTCCGGGTCGAGTGGACCGACGCCGACCAGCGGAGGTTCGAGAACCTGTTCGTATTCGTTTCCTTTGTCAACCGCTTCATTCCACGCTTCGTGCGGCACGGCGGATCGCACGCGCTGATGGCCGATCTGCGTCGGCGAATCCGCAAGCAGAAGAACCTCATATGAGTCCGAACAAGTTGCTCGTTGAACCATTCCGCCCCTGCGGAACCCGGGTTTGGTGATTTCGCGTACAGCCCGGTACATTTGTCTTGTCAAACTACCGAGCGATCGGTGGATAGGCGCGAATACCCCCGAGCGAGCCCCGAACCGATGTATACCGGTTCGGGGCTCGGTTGGTTTCCGCGCGCTTTTCGGTCAGTCTTGCCGAGGTACGGCCGTGTGGTCGTCGTCGGCGAGAAAATCGCTGAGCAGCGACACCAGTTCCGTCGGTGCGTGCAGCGGGATGATGTGTCCGCAACCCGGAATCTCATGGCGGATCAGCGCATCGGTGATGGGAGCCAATTGCCGAGCCAGCGCGTCACCCACCGGGTGTGCGCCGACGGCCATGGTCGGCACCGTGAGCCGTGCGGTGTCCACCGCGTCGTGTATCTGCCGGGCGCTGGCCGGCATCGCACGGTAGTAGGAGAACGCGCATCGCAACGCCTCCGGGTCGCCGTAGGCCTCGACGAAGGCGTCCCGAATCGGCTCGGGGACACCGTGGCCCAAAGTGCCCGCGGCCAGAAACCAGTCGATATACGCCGCCTCGTTTCCGGTGATGACCTTCTCCGCGAGGCCGGGCACCGCATGGAACCCGAACCACCAGGGCGGCCCGGCGGACAGGAAATCCTCGGCGCCGGGCAGCGTGCCCAGCAGCGATTCCATCAGCACCAGTCGCCGCACCCGGTGCTGGTGCCGCATGGCCAGCAGAAAGGCGGGTGGCGTGCCCGCGTCGATTCCGACGACCGCCGCGGTCGGCTCGCCGAGCGCGTCCAGCAGTCCTATGGCGTCGACGGCCAGATTCCCCGCGTCATAGCCGTCGGCCGCGCGCGTGCTCGCCCCGAGGCCGCGCAGGTCCGGTGCGATCACTCGGTGCCCTCGCGCGAGCGGCCCGATCACCTCGGACCACAGCTGCCAGGTGTGCGGGAACCCGTGCAACAGCAGGACCGCGGGCCCGCGTCCGGCGATCGCGACATTCACCTCGATGCCATTGGTCGCGATGCGGCGCAACGAGATCTCGGAAGACAAAGTGGTCATCACCTACTCCTGGTCACTATTGGTTATCAGGTGACCGTAGGTAAGCTGTGCGGCGCTGCCAAGACCGCACCTTCGAATCAGGTGGTGAGCCCGAGGTGACTACCGATCCCCTGCGTAAGCACGCCGAAGCCACCGGTGACCTGTTCGATCCCGCCTGTCCCACCCGGCGGCTGCTCGACCGCATCGGCACGAAATGGGTCTCCATGGTGGTGAAACTGCTCGCCGAGGCCGCGCCCGGCGAGGTGCGCTTCGCCGAACTCCAGCGCCGCATGCCCGGTGTCTCGCAGAAGATGCTCTCCGTGACACTCCGGAATCTGACCGGGGACGGGCTGGTCGCACGGCGCGTGGAACCCACCGTGCCGCCGCGCGTGTACTACCGGCTCACCGAACTCGGTCTGTCGCTGGAAGTTCCGCTGGCGGCACTACGCGCGTGGGCCGAAGCGCACATGGCCGAGATCGACCACGGCCGTCCCGACAACCACTGACACGACGGGGGAGTCGAGACCCGACGACATCGGGTCAAGGGCAGCCCTGGACATGACGTTCGTGCGCGGTGAGCAGCACGTGGTCGAAGCGCGTGCGGGTCTGCACATCCGCACCGCCGGAATCGATCAGCGCGGCCACGAGTTCCTCGGCCAGAACACGCAGTTTCGTATTCGTCTCTTGCGACCGCCAGGTGAGCACACGGAATGCCTGATCGGCCGAGATCCCGTACACCAGCATCAAGGCGCCCTTCGCCTGCTCGATCACTTCGCGGGCGGCGACCATCTCCGGCAGCGTGGCGTCGATGATCTCCTGGCGCTCCTCGTCGACGGTGTCGGTGACATCGATGTAGTACCCCGCCGTGCCGACCACCGCACCGATGGCGTCACGCATCTGATCGCCGACGACCAGCACGTGGTGCGTGACGCCCGCGGTATCGACGATGCGGTGGCGGCCGCTGAACGGCAGCCCGGTCTGCACCGCCGTGGCCAAGGTGTCGGCGACCTCCGCTCGGTCGTCCGGATGCTTGTGCGCCAGGAGCAGTTCCGTCGTCGGTGTCACCTCACCCGGCGCGTACCCGTGTAGGGCCGCGACCTCGTCCGACCATTCCCAGCGTTGATCGGCGAACCAGAACTGGAAACTTCCCGTCCTTTTGGAGACGGGGACCGTGGGCACGGCCCCCGATGGTGCGTTGTCGTTCACTGGTTCGGCATTCCCCGCCGCGTAATGGGTATGCGTGTGTACCGCGGGAGGCGTGAACCGCCTCACGACGCCAGGACGCATCCGCGGGCGGCCGGGCGTCACAGCTGTGGAAGCACCTGCGCGACCATCGTGCCCTGGCACGGGAAGACCGACCATGCGCGCCGTCGCTCCGGCAGCAGGCACACTGTGCGAGGCATTCGATCGAATGTCACAGTGGCCTGGTCTGCTCCGTCTGCCCGGAGAGAACGCGGGGCGCGAGCGGCGAAGCGAGGAGCGGGAAGTGGTCGATACGAAGAGGATTGCGGAGGAACGATCCGACAGCGGACGGCCGGTGCGCGCGGATGACGCTGTCCCGAGCGCGGCCGCGCGTCCGGCGAAGTGGAAGATCTGGTTGCTGACGATCGCCGGTCTCTATCCGTTGCTCACGGGATTGGTGACGATCGCCGCGCCACTGCTCGACCAGCTGCCGTCGCCGCTCCGGCTGGCCTGTATCGTGCCGGTTGCGGTGGCCGCGATGGTGTGGGTGATCATGCCGCTGCTGTCCCGGTGGTTCGCAGGGTGGTTGTCCCGCTGAGGATGTCGGTACCCGTCGGCCGAACGTGATCGGCGCGATTGTCGCTGCGGAATCATGCTGGGGCCGTGCGGATCAGACTGCGGCGGCCGGTGTATCCGGGCGCCGAGTACGCGACACTGTTCTTCGGTGTGTTCACGGTCGGTCTGGGCAGGCACTTCTATCACGGAGCCGTGCAGGCGGCCCCACCCGGATGATCGGGGCGACGCCGGCGTGACACGGCGCGCTCGGCGCGAGCTTCAGCGTCGATGACGCGGGTATCCGCCGCCCTGTGGTGGATACTCTGCGACGAGCGGTGAGCACGCCTCTGCTGTACTTCTTCATTCTCGGTGACATCCTGGGCGCGGGCGTCTACGTGCTGGTCGGCAACATCGCGCGGGAGTCCGGTGGTGCGATCTGGTTACCGCTTCTCGTGGCCCTCGGTATGTCCTGCCTCACTGCCGGTTCCTATGCCGAGTTGGCGACGAAGTATCCCAAGGCGGGCGGCTCGGCCCACTACGCGGGCCGTGCGCTCGGGCCGGCCGCGGGATCGCTCGTCGGCTTCTGCATGCTCGCGGCCGGTGTCGTGTCGGTGGCCGCGCTGAGCAGGGCGTTCGCCGCGGACTACCTCCGAGCCTTGGTCACATTGCCGACCGCGCTGGTCGTGGTGGTGTTCATCGGCGCGTTGGCGCTGCTCAACATCTATGGCATCAAGGAGTCGCTCGGCGCCAACGTGGCCGCGACCGTGGTCGAACTCGGCGGCCTCGTCGTGGTCATCGGGCTCGGCGCGTGGGTGATCGTTCGGGGAGACGCCGAACCGGCCCGGCTCGCCGAGGTGGGGACCGAGCAGCACGGGGTCGTCGGCGCGACCCTGGCGGGCGCGGTGCTGGCCTTCTACTCTTTCGTCGGGTTCGAGACCTCGGTGAATCTGGCGGAGGAAGTCGCCGAGCCGCGCAGGTCCTATCCGCGCGCGCTCTTCGGGGCGCTGCTTACCGCCGGTGGCGTGTACCTGCTGATCGGCTTCGTGGCCGGTGCGGCGGTACCCACCGATCGGCTGGCGAATTCGAGCGGTCCGCTGCTGGAGGTGGTGCGCCTGGCCGGTGGCGTTCCGGACGAGTTGTTCGCCGTGGTCGCCCTGGTGGCCGTCGCGAACGGGGCGCTGCTGACCCATCATGTCCTCGCGGCTGGCCTACGGCATGGCTCGCGAGGCGCTGCTTCCGCGCGCGCTGGGGCGGATTCTGCCGGGCCGCCGTACGCCGTGGGTGGCGATCGTCGTGACCGCGGCGGCGTCGTTGTCGCTCGCACTGACCGGCGAGGTGGCATCCCTCGCCGAGACATTGGTGTTGTTGCTGCTGGTTGTTTTCGCGGCGGTCAATACGTCGGTGCTGATCCTGCGGCGGGAGCCCGACGGGGCCGAGCATTTTCGCGTGCCCCGCGTCGTGCCTTGGCTGGGTCTGGCTTCCTGTCTGTTCCTATTCACGCGGATCGACGGGGTCGTGTGGTTGCGGGGCTGCATTCTGATCGGCGTCGGATTGCTGTTCGCGGCCGTGAACGCGGTTCGCGCCCATCGGTCCGAGCCGGACGGCGATAGCACTTTCTCGGCCGGGTGCGGTGCATGACGATTCGCTCTCCATTGCGCCGCGACACGGACAGGTCGTTGCACCCGGATGCGCCCGGTGGTACTTCTTCACGGCGCCACGGCGCCGATCGCAGTACGGAGATCGGATCGGTACCCCCTGAACTCGCCCCTGTCCCGGAGGTTCCACGCGATGACTTATCCAGTGCACGGCGGCTCCTCGCTCCGCAGCAGACTCCGCGGCTACACCCCGCGGCGGTACAACCGGCTCCCGGCGGCGCATCGCGTTCTCGCCGTCCCGAATCGACCCAGCGAATGGCATCCGGGGATGCTGTGGTGGGATGCGAGCACAGTGCGCGTGACGTACCCACGGCCGGAGGCCACGGGGCGTTGGAACACCTTGCCGCACCTCGTGTTACCGGTCGACCACGGGCGTCTGGCCTTCTGTATCTCGTCGCATTCCAGCGAGGCTCGGCACCTGGCCCGCGAACCCCGGGTCATCGTGCAGGCCGCGGACTGGCGAGGTGCGCCGGCTCTCGGGTCGCGGCAGCATCAGGGCACGGCCGAATTGCTCCGTACCGGGCCACTGTTCCACCAGGTGCGGACCGGTATGCCGACCAAATACGGACGATGGCTCGGTCTGGCGCGTCTGGGCCACAGACTGGCCATGGGCGCGGCGCCCTACGGCGACATCGTGGTCGTCGTCACCGTGAGCGAGAACTCGCTGCTCGGCACGTGACCTCACCCTTCGGGAGTTCCGCTGTCCGGCGGGGACATCGCCCGCAGCCGATCCGAGAGCGGTTCGCTCGAACTGGACACATGCACAGAGCACTGTCCATACGATGTGGGCGTCGTGCCGCGGAAAGCGTGACGCACCGAGACCGACGGAGGTCGGCGTGCATCAGGGCCCGCTTCGGCGCCGGGATCGAAGAGGTGTGCTGCTACTTCCCCGGCTACCCACCGGATGCGGCGGACGTCGCCGACTTGGTGCGCGCATTGCACCGGAGCGGTGAGGTGCGCCCCTCGCTCGACGCGGCCCAGGGCCGACAGCGAAGTTAGCAACCACGGACCACCGGGTCATCCGTTCGGCGCACGATGCGCGAAAGAGTGGTGACCCGGGCGAAGGTGGCTTTGACTGCACGAATGCCTGTTCCACCCCATGCTCGCGGCTATGACGACTTCGGCGGCTCCGTCGGCCGCACCACGGCCGATTCGACGCCGGAGTGGAGCTATCCGCCCACCGCTCCCGAGGGGGCTCCGAACATCGTCGTGGTGCTGATCGACGACATGGGGTACAGCGACATCGGCCCGTTCGGCTCCGAGATCGAGACGCCGACGCTGGACCGCCTGGCCGCCGACGGCCTCCGGCTGACCAACTACCACACCACTCCGCTGTGCTCGCCGTCGCGCGCGTCGCTGCTGACCGGCATCAACGCCCACCGCGCCGGCTTCGGCTTCGTCGCCAACGCCGATCCCGGGTATCCGGGGCTGCGCCTGGAACTGGCGGACGACGTGCTGACACTGCCGGAGATCCTGCGCGGCAACGGTTACGCCACCTATGCCGTCGGCAAATGGCACCTGGTGCGCGACGCCACGATGAACCCGGCCGCGCACCGGGATTCCTGGCCGACCCAGCGTGGCTTCGACCGCTACTACGGCTCGCTCGAGGGCCTCAACTCCTTCTACTACCCCAACCAGCTGGTCTCGGACTCCTCGGTCGTCGACATCGAGGAGTACCCGGAGGGGTACTACCTCACCGACGATCTGACCGACAAGGCCATCGCCTACATCAAGGATCTGCGCGCGCACGACGCCGCCAAGCCGTTCTTCTTGTACTTCGCGCACGTCGCCATGCACGGTCCGTTGCAGGCCAAGCCCGCGGACCTGGCCAAATACCGCGGCCGCTACGCGAAGGGGTGGGACGATCTGCGCAGGAGCCGGTTCGCCGCCCAACTCGCCCAGGGCCTCTTTCCCGCGGGCACGCAGCAGAAGCCCCGCAACACCGAGCCGGGTTACGAAGCGGCGGAGTGGGATTCGCTGACTCCCGCGCAGCAGCGGCGATTCGCGCGGTACATGGAGGTGTACGCGGGCATGGTCGACAGCATCGACCAAAGCCTGGGGCGCCTCGTCGACACGCTCGAACAACTCGGCGAGCTCGACAACACCATCGTGGTGTTCACCTCGGACAACGGCGGCACCGCCGAGGGCGGCCCGGAAGGCACCCGCACCTACTTCGCGGAGTTCGCCCACATCACCGATCCGGACTGGATCGGCGACGTCCCGCACGACGAGGACCTGATCGGCACCGCGAAGCTGGGTGTCCACTATCCGCGCGGGTGGGGCCAGGCGTCCAATACGCCGTTCCGCTTCTACAAGGGCCAGACCTTCGCGGGCGGCGTACGCGTGCCGTTCGTGATCTCCTGGCCCAAGGGGCTGCGGCGCGGCGCGGGCGACAACGGCATCCGGCACGAGTACACCTACGTCACCGATCTCGCGCCGACCTTGCTGGAACTGGCCGGATTGCGGCGGCCGGGCGTACGCAACGGACTGCCCGCCAAGGAGTTCGACGGCGTCTCGGCCGTGCGGACGCTGCGTGACCCCCAGGCGGTGTCCGAGCACACCGAGCAGTACTCGGAGATGGTGGGCAATCGCGGCTTCTATCGCGACGGATGGAAACTGCTGTCGCTGTACGAGCCCGGGACCGATATCGATGAGCCGAGATGGCAGCTGTTCGACGTTCGCACCGATCCGACGGAGTTGCACGATCTTTCCGAGCGGTTCCCGGAGAAGGTCGCGGAACTGGCCGCCGCATGGGACGAATCCGCCTGGGCGAATACCGTGTTCCCCTTGCTCACGCGCCAGGATCTGGCACGGCGGCGGCCGGAGGAGGACCGATTCTCCGCGCCGGTCCGGCTGCTGCCGGGCACCCCGACCCTGGAGCGGTATCGCTCGCAGCGACTGATCGCCTATCGGGACTTCGTCATCGAGGCGGAACTCGCCGGGTACGCGTCCGGCGACGAAGGGGTTCTCGTCGCGCACGGTGACCCGCTCGGCGGCTACGTGCTCTACCTCGAGAACGGCCGGGTGACGTTCGGTGTCAACAGCTACGGCCGCTACGACAGCGTCACCACGCGCACCCTCGCGGAAGGAACGCGGCACATCACCGTGCGCGCCACGGTGCGGCCCCGGCTGCGGTGGGATTTCGTCATCGAGCTCGATGGCGTTCAGGTCGCGCGGCTGGTGGATCGAGTCCAGCTGGTCGGTATGTCGCCGTGGACCGGGATTTCCGTCGGCGTCGACGCTCGCGGTCCTGTGGCGTGGGAACTGCGCGAACGCCGCGGCACTTTCCGCTACACCGGCGCGCTGCGAGCTGTCACCTACACGCCCGGTCCGATCCAGGTGCCGCGCCGGACCATCGAGGCGGTGGAGCGCGAGGCGGAGTTCGTCGCCGAATGAATCTCTGTGGCCGGGCGTTGGTGCACCGGTTCGATCGTGCCGCCGCCGGGGCGGCACGAAGGCGCTCAACATCCCGTGAGCGGTCGGGGAGGGTGGGTGCATTCGGAGGGGATCGAGCGCACCCACCCTCGCGCCTCGGCGACAGCTGAGCAGCGGGCACAGCCGACGCGGGCAGCGTCGGGACTGACCGACGGAAACGAATGCGAAAACCCCCGGAAACCCCGACCCGTCACCGACCTTAACGCCGTCGGCCCGACAATGACAGAGAAACGCTTGCCTGAAACAGTTTTCAGGCGACTTCAGGCTGTCTTAAGCCGACGCTTGCGAAGGTGATCTTCGTCTTCGAGATCGCTCGCCGCGATCGGCACCGTCGCCGGTGGCCTCGGTGGCGGCCTGGCCGGCTGCGTGCTCGGCGGCATCGCGGGAGCGACCGTCGCGGCCGCGACGATCGTCGGCATGTTCGGCCCGTTCATCCCCGCCGCCGCCGTCGGCTGTCTGGGCGGAATCCTGGCAGTGGGGGCTCTGGGCACACTCGCCGGTCAGCTGTTCGTCACCGCGCCGATCGCCGTCGCCGCTCTGGTGCAGTACTTCACCACTGTCAACCAGCCCTTCGTCCCGCCGGTCCCGTAGCTCTCCGGCTGGATCACCGAACACGTGCCGCGCCAGGTCGTCCTGCCGGGTCTCGGCCTCGAACTGTTTCGCCCGTCCAGGAGAGGGCAGCACTGTGAGGTGAGCATGCGATTGCGCCGTAGCCGACCGTACGACGGCGGACTCCAACGCGTCCGGCGTGGACGCGGGTTCGGCTATCGCACCGTGCACGGCGAACCGGTGCGGGACGACGCCACACTGGAGCGCGTCCGCGGGTTGGCGATTCCGCCGGCCTGGCGAAAGGTGTGGATCTGCGCGCACGAGAACGGTCACATCCAAGCCGTCGGCGTCGACGCCGCGGGCCGCCGCCAGTACCTGTACCACGAGCAGTGGCGCAAGGAGCGAGACGAGGAGAAGTTCGACCGGGTCCTGGCCTTGGCAGGCCGCCTGCCGGAGGTCCGCGCGCAGGTACGGGAGGATCTCGCCCTGCGCGGCTCGGCCCGTCGGCGAGTGGAAGCGGTGGCCATCGATCTGGTGGATCGCGGAGTGTTCCGGGTCGGGGGCGAGGAGTACGCCGAGGAGCACGGCACCCGGGGAGTCGCGACACTGCTGCGCGAGCAGGTCCGTGTGTCGGGGGAGCAGATGCTCTTCGACTATCGCGCCAAGGGCGGTATCCGGCGACGAGTGAGCGTCCGAGACCCATTGCTGGCCGAAGCCGTTCGATCACTGCGGCGCGGCGGGACGGAATCCGATCGGCTCTTGGTGTACCGGGACGGCGACCGCTACGGCGAACTGCGCGCCGACGACGTCAACGCGCGCTTCCAAGAACTGGCCGCCTGCGAGTGCAGCGTCAAAGACCTGCGCACCTGGCAGGCGACCGTCCTGGCCGCGGCCGCGCTCGGTTCGATCGAACGGCCGTCGAACCTCCGTGCGCGCAAGCGCGCGGTCCGGGAGGTCATGGACGAGGTCGCAGCCGCACTCGGCAATACCCCGGCCGTCGCCCAGGCGTCCTATGTCGATCCACGGGTGGTGACCGCCTTCGAGAACGGTACGACCGTCGCCGCGGCGCTGCGGCGCGCGAAGCGGGCCGGATCCGCCGACGCGGAGCGGGCGGTCATCGACAGCGCCGTCATCCGCCTGCTGCGCCGGACACGGTGATGCCGAGGTACCGGGAACGCGATGCGGCCGCACCCGGTCTCGCTATCGCTCGTCGAGTGAGGGCAGGACGGTCTCGCGCATGATCAACAGGACGGCCGCGGCGACGGGGATGGCCAGCAACGCCCCGATGATCCCGAGCAACGCGCCACCGAGCAGCACCGCCACCACGGTCACGAGCGCGGGTACGTGCACCGCCCGGCCGATGATGCGTGGCACCAGAACGTAGTCCTCGACCAGGCGCAACGCGATGAAGAACGCGACGGTCGCCACCGCGACCGGCAGGGAGACGGTCAACGCGACCAGCGCGACGATCACCCCGGCGAGCGTCGAACCTACGATCGGGATCAGGTCGAGCACAGCTACCAGCACCGCCAGCAGCAGTGGGTACGGCACGTCGAAGATGAGCAGCCAGATGCCGGTCAGGACGGCGGTGATCAGCGAGATGACCAGGTTGCCCAGGATGTAGCCGCCGACCTTGGCGAAGATCTCGTCGCCGATCAGAATGGCGCGGGAGCGGCGCGAGTGGGGAAAGAGCCGGTAGACCGAAGCGCGCACACGGGTGAAGTTCGCCATGAAGTAGGCGGTCAGCACCGCGATGACGATCGTGCTGCTGACGATCGAGAACACCGCGCGCCCGGCGTCCAGCACCCCGGTGGTCAAACCGGAGGAGTCCGATTCGAGTGTTCGCCGCAGCCGGTCTTGCAGGTGGAATCGCTGGTCGAGGCTGCCGATGTAGGGATAGCGGTCGGCCAGATGAGTGACGTAATCGGGCGCGTTGTGCGCGAGCGCCTCACCCTGCGTGACCAGCGGTGGTATCGCCGCGGCGAGGAGTCCGGCGAACAGGCCGAGCCCGACCAGGTAGACGGTCGTCACCGCGGCCCAGCGCGGGAACCGGGGCCGTACCAGCCGGGACACCAACGGCTCCATCCCGACGGCCAGGAACAACGCCACCACGATCAGGATCAGCGTCTGGCCCGCCGCGAGCACGGTGCGAATGGCGGCGTAGGTCACCGCGACACCGGCGGCTCCGGTCATCCCGACCATGAACGGCGAGCGCCGGTCGAAGGGACGTCCTGGTCGGCCCAGGGGGAACTCCGCACTGCGCGCACGGGCGGCTTCGGCCTCGGCGGCGACGATCGGACCGGATTCGTCGGTGCCGTGGGGTTGTGCGATGTTGCCGCTGTGTCCGCTGTCCGCGACATCGGGGGCGGGATGTTCTTCGTCGGGAGTATCTCTTTCGGACATACCTTCCGTCCGATCCGTGGGTGTGCTGGCCCGGTATGGCAGTGCGCGATTTACCCGCTGCGCGGCCGCCCAAACACGGCACCGGAGCGGTGAGGGCCGGTCTACGCGCCGAGGGTGTCGCACCGGCGCGGAATCGCACCGCGGCGTCGGCACGCACGTCATCGGGGTCGGTGGATGCCGCGGACCGATGGAATCGACACCGTCGGGTCGTTCGATCGGCACCGGCTGATCCCGCGCGTTCCCGGCCGTGGGCGAACACCGCGCACACCCGAAGCGGCACCCGAAAAGCGGCCTCGGCCACCGCTATCGCGCGGACTGTCACCGGATCGAGCTGCCGGAATACAAGCTGCACAGTCGGTTTCCGCATTATCGCTTGCCCTCGTCCGCCCGAATCAGCAACGTCGCAGCCATCGGCAGCCGATACTGATGGATATCCCGCGCACACCCGCGGTGAGCCCTACGAGCCGATCCATCAGCGACGCTCCGAGAATCGACAGGATCCGGCGATGCCCAAGATCGCAAACCTGAACCCGCTGCCGATGGCCGACATCGGAGGCTCGGACCTGTTCATCCCCTTCCGCATGCCGAGCGGTGAGATCGGATACCTGCTCGGTGACACGTTCTCCGGCACCGAACCCGCGGTGGGAGGGCCGAATTGGCGTTCGCCGATGCTGTTGCGCAGCGGCACCCACGACATGTCCGGACCGATCGAATTCCGATCGGCGGCGCGGGATGCCCGGCAACTCTGGGACTACCGGCACGACAATCCGCAGTACTCCACGGTTCTGCCCTGCGACGCCATCACGATCGGCAGCCGGATCTATCTGTGGGTGATGGTCACCCAGGGATTGGCGAACGAGCGGTGGTGCGAGATCCGGTATTCCGACGACAACGGC
Organism: Nocardia sp. NPDC004260; assembly: GCF_053603155.1. Lineage (NCBI taxonomy): Bacteria > Bacillati > Actinomycetota > Actinomycetes > Mycobacteriales > Nocardiaceae > Nocardia > Nocardia sp. NPDC004260. The sequence goes on from NZ_JBSGEZ010000002.1 coordinate 178,606, forward strand.
GACAGCTGGACCGATACCGCCGTGCGGTGGTCGACCAGCGCCTACGGCGGCAAACGCACGATGATCTCGTGGGAACGCGGTGGCGACGGCTACGTCTACGTCATCTCCACCGGCGGACTGGCCCGGAACAAGAACATGCTGCTGTGGCGAGTACGCGAGAGCCATGCCGCGCTCATCGACCCGGCGGCCTGGCAAGGATGGGGCTGGAACGGACAGGATTGGGGCTGGGGCCGGGATCCGGGCGGCGATCCGCGTTTCGGCATCCTGGCCGACGACACGAAACTAGGCGAGATCGGATTGCGGCGGATCCAAGGAAATTGGGTGATGTCGGGATTCGACGCCGGTGCCTACGGCGCCTTCGTCAAGGTGGCCAGGAGGATCACCGACAACTGGCGCACAGCCTGGACCTACCGCCCGGTGAAAGGATCTTTCTGGGCGCCGGGCGGTCCCGATATCGTGCCGCGCCTCTATGGTTGTTATGTCCACCCGGACAGCAGGTTCGACGGCGCGTTCTGCATGATCGTCAGCGAATGGGCGGAATCCGGTAACCCGTATCGGGGCATGCAATACCGGATCTACGGAGTCCGGCCCGCCGCTACGCTCAGCACCAGGCGGGTCCTCAGCCGGGAACGCGCCGGTTCGTCCCGCGCAACGGATTGGCCACCGGGAAGGTGATCGCGGGCAGCGTCACCGACATCCGCACGGTCGTTCCCGATTCCGAGTGGTCGATGTCGAGTTCCTCGGTCAGGGCGCGCATCATGTCGATACCGCGGCCGCGATACCCGGGATCGGATGCCCGTGGCTTCCAGCCGCCCGCGTCGGCGACCACGATGACGACCGTGTCGATGTCGCAGGTGGCCGACATCCGCACCCGGCCGGTGTCGTCGTTGCGGTAGGCGTGCTCGATGCTGTTGCTGCACGCCTCGTTGGCCGCCGCGACCAGATCGGCGGCCAGGTCGTGCGGCACCGCCGCGGCGGCCAGCCAGCCCTTCAGCGTGCGCCGCAGGGCCGCGAGCTCGTCCGCGCGCGCGGGCACGTCCAGCCGCAGCGGCGCGGGCGGCTGGCGGTAGACCACCATGGCGACGTCGTCGTCGTACCCCGCGGACGGCCGCAGGCGCGACAGCACCGCGTCGGCCACTTCGCGCGGCAACCGTCCCGAGGTGTCGGCGAGCACCGCGGCGATCTTCGCGAATCCATCATCGATGTCGACGCCACGCTGTTCGACCAAACCGTCGGTGAACAGCACCAGGGTCGAACCGGGTGTGAGCGCCGTGGTGGCCTCCGGCCTGCGCGGCGGATCGAAGGTCGCCAGCGGCACCGAGCGCCCGCCTTCCAGCAGTCTGCCGGTCCTGGCGACGTCGGCGAGGATCGGTGGCATGTGACCGGCGCTGCTGTAGCGGACCAGACCGCGCACCGGGTCCAGCACGGCGGCGCAGACGGTGGTGCACATGGCGCCGGGGATGCGCGCGGCGACGGTGTCGAGTTCGGCGAGCAGCTGCGCAGGTCCCGCGCCGCGCAGCAGCAGCGCACGGGCGGCGGTCCGCAGCTGTCCCATCACGACCGCGGCGGACAAGCCGCGACCCACGCAGTCGCCGACCACGACGCCGATGGTGCCGTCGCGCAGCGGCACCACGTCGTACCAATCGCCGCCGATCTCCAGCGGCGGCAGCGCCGGCTCGTAGTGCACCGAGAAACGCGGCGGCAGATCGATCGGGCCGAGCATGGCGCGCTGGAGGGTCAGCGAGGTGGCGCGGGCCTGGTCGAAGTTGCGCGCCCGCTGCACGGCGAGACTGAGATGACCGATCAACAAGGAGAACAGCGTCCAGTCCGCGGCACTGATCGCCCGGGGTGCGGCGAAGCGCAACCACACCGCCGCGTCGCCGGTCTCACCGAGCGGAGCGACAATGCCCTCGGAGCTCTCGGCTCCGTCCGGAATGGCCAGCAGGCTGCGTGGCGGCCTGCGTCTGGCCCGCTCCAGCAGGGCGCGCGACCCGTCGTCGAGGGACGCGGCGCCGTCGTGCGAAGTGCGGTCGGCGCCCGTACCGGAGACGTACACCTCCGGCACCGCGTTGCGGCTGGGCCACACCGCCACCACCGCGGTTTCCGCGCCCACCGTGCGGCGCAGCTCGTCGAGCCCGACGGCGAGCACTTCGACCACACTGGTGGCCGCGCCGACAGCGGTGGCGAGCCGGGACGCGGCCTGGTCGCGCGCCTGCGCGTCGTGTTCGGCGGTGATGTCGCGGAGCGTGCCGACGAAGATCCGCTCGTTGTCCTCCGGCTTGATCAGGGCGCTGGTGCTCACCGCGAGCCATACATTGCGCCCGTCGCGGTGCCGGATCGGGATGACGAAGCGCTGTGCCTCGGTACCGAGGTCGGGATAGCGCGGACCGTCCGGGCTCGACCACGGATGCGGCAGCGGATAGGGGACGCCCGCGGCGCCGTAGCCGGTCAAGGCGCCGAAGGCGGTGTTGACCTCGATGATGGTGCCCTGCGCGTCGGCGACGAAGAAGCCGTCCTGCAGCGATTCCACCAGCGCCGTGCGGAACGCGTCGCGTCCGGCGAGATCGTCGGCACGGGTGCGCTGCTGCTCGTAGCGGCGGGTGCCGTCCAGGTAGCCGCGGGTCGCGATGTCCAGCGGAACGAGGGTCTGCAACAGGAATTCCAGCGCGGTTTCCGGTAGGCGTGCCGCGGGTTCGCCGCCCCCGGTGGCAGCGTCCTTCGGTAGCTGTTCCTCCGCTTCCTGGACCACGCGGAAGTGGTTCTCCGTAAGGTCGAGCAGACTGATGCCTTCGACCAGGGCCCGCCTGCCCAGCTCGTAGCCCTCGGCGAGACCGGCCTGGGTCGGCGAATCCATGTGCCGCCGTAGCGCATCGCCATAGTCGCCCAGGAAGTCGGCCAGCAGGGCGCTCATTTGGCCGTCCCTCCCGCACCGCGGTGCCGCGCCGCGAGCACCAGCGCGTCGTCGGTGTCCTTGGCGTGCCGGGCGAGCATGTCGGCGGTGATGTCGGCGGTGGACTTGGAAAGGTCGATGGCGGAGGCGGATTCGGTGACGATACCGTCGGTGGACATCAACAGCAGGTCACCGGGACGGACCGCGACCGACTGCGGCTGGAGGTTGGCCGGAAGGCGATAGCCGACGATGCCCGCGGTCAGCAGGACGGTGGCGTGCACCTTCAGGCTGCCCGCCGGACCCGCGGTGAGCACTTGGGATTCGACATTGCCGACGCCGAGCCAGCGCACCGTGTCGCCCTCGTCGAACAGGGCCAGCGAGATCGCCGCACCCCGGGTGTCGGCCATCGCCCGATGGCACAGCACCATCAGCACGTCCAGCGGTTCGGCGCGGTTCTCCGACAGCACCCGCGCGGCGCGATCGGCCGCGTCCGCCGCGGCGGCGCCGTGCCCGAGCCCGTCGAGGACCGCGAAGAGGACGGTGCCGCCACCGGCGTCGAGGACGACACCGCGGTCACCGGAGACCTGTTGACCCGGCAGCGCGCGTCCGGCCACCGCCCACTCGATCCGGCCGATGAACCCGTCCTCATGCACCGTTCGGTACCCACTTCCACATCTCCACCAGCGTGCCGCGACCCGGCGCGGAATCCACGGTCAGCCGGTCCATCAACCGCCGGGCGCCGGGCAGACCGAGCCCGAGCCCGCGTCCGGTGGAGTAGCCGTCCTCCAATGCTCTGGCGATGTCGATGATGCCGGGCCCCTGGTCCTCGGCCTGCACAACCAGGGCCTGACGGCCCTCCCGGTCGTCGACGAGCAGACGGATCTCGCCGCTGCCCGCGTAACTGGTGATGTTGCGGGCGATCTCGGAGATCGCCGTGGAGATCATCGTGCGGTCGGTGAGGGTGAATCCGAGTTTCGCTGCCAGTTCGCGTCCGGCTTGACGTGCGGTCACGATGTCTCCGGACACCCTGACCGCGATCACCACGTTCTCAGCGGCCACTGTCACGACCGTCTCGCTGGCGACGGGCTGGGATCTTGCGGTCCAACCAGGCGAGTCCCTCTTCCAGATCGAGGGCGGTGTGCATGTCCTCGAAGGTGAGACCGAGCTGCACCATGGCGAACGCGACTTCCGGTTGCAGACCGACGATCACCGTTTCGGCGCCGCGCAGCTGCGTCATGTGCGCGATGGTACGCAACGATCTCGCGGCGAACGAATCCATCACGTCGATCGCGGTGACATCGACGATGATTCCGTGTGCCCGGTATTTGCTGACCTGTTTCATCAGGTCGTCCTGTAGGCGCTCGGTATCGGCGTCGGTCAGCGCCGACTGCACCGACGCGATGAGATACGTCCCTTGTTTGAGAATCGGAACCGGCATGTGGCGCGCCTGATCAGCGGCCGTCGCGTTCGGTGACCCGTTCGGTCACGCGGGAAACCTCGTAGCCCAGCAGCCGTTCCGCTTCTTCGATACCGCCCTGCAGGTCGCCGACCGCGTTCATCTTCGACAGATCCAGGCCGATGGTGACCAGGGTGAGCGCGATCTCCGAGGACAACCCGGTGATGATCACGTTCGCGCCCATCAGGCCGGACGCGTCGACGGTCTGCACCAGATGGTTGGCCACGGTGGAGTCGATCTGGGGCACACCGGTGATGTCGATGACGACGACCTTCGCGCGGTTGGCCCGGATGGCGCGCAGCAACTGCTCGGTGAGCTGGCGGGCGCGCTGACTGTCCAGCACGCCGATGATGGGCAGGATCAACAGCTGCTCGCGCACCTGCAGCACCGGCGTGGACAGCTCGCGGATGGCTTCCTGCTGCTGCCGGATGACGCGCTCGCGCTCCTGGACGAAGGACACGGTCACGGTGTTGGCGATGCGGTTGGCGGCCGGTTCGTAGGCGTCGAGCACCTTGTTGAGGAGTTCGAAGTCCGACTGATACTTCTCGAAAAGGCTGCGTGCGAGCACGTCGCGCAGCAGAAGCACGATGCCGATGACCTCGTCGGTCTCGACGCCTCTCGGGATGATGCGTTCGGACAGGTCCCGCGCGTACGCCTGCAGCGCTTCGACGCTACCGGTCTCGAGCACGTCGACGTAGCCGTCGTAGATCGAGGTCGCCTCGGAGAAGATCTCCTCCGGGGTCATGGCGGTGAGCAGTTGGGCGTCGGCGATGCGGCGGGCCCACTCTTCACGCAGCGCGGTGCGGTTCTGGCGCAGGTGCTCGACGAGTTGCGGGAGCAATTGATCGATCGGTCCCGCGGTCAGGGAATCCGCCGAAAGGCTCATGGACACCTCGGACATGGACTCCTGCCCCTTTCGACGGTTCAGTCGGGATCTGTGTGCATTCGGCGCGTGCCGATTCCGAGCCTAGTCATACCCCACCCGAGTCGCCGACGAAACCTGCCGGTTGTTCGCCTGATGTTCGAGTGCGGGAGTTCCTCACGGCACCGTAGCGAATCCGCGTTCCAGCGCTGCGAGCGCCTCGTCCAAATACACCGTGAGGTCCGCGTCGGCGCGGGTCAGCCAGGCGTCGAACGCGGCGCGCGCCGCCGCCAGCGTGGTCCGGCCGACGGCGAGCGGGATGAGCCCGTCCTCCGGTTCGCCGAGCCGGCCCGCCGCGAACGCGCTCACGGCGCGCTCCCAGGCGTCGTAGTGCGCGCCCGCGGTGGCGGCCAGCGCGGGGATGTTCGCGACCAACTGCATCCGGGTGCGCAGTTCCGGAACGTCCTCGGCGCGATACTTGTTGGCGTCGACCACGACTCGGCGCACCGCGGTCATCATCGGAACGTCGTCGGGCACCGTCGCGAACGCGGCGCGCAGCGCGGCGACCTCGTCGTCGAACTGCGACCAGAGCACCTCCGCCTTGGTGGGGAAGTACCGGAAGAAAGTGCGTCCGCTGATGCCGGCGGCGACGGCGATCTGCTCGACGGTGGTCTCGTCGAAGCCCTGTTCGCTGAACAGTCGCATCGCGATCAGTTCGAGTTCGCGTTTGGTGGTGCCGCGTGGGCGGCCGCGCGTGGCCCGGTTCTCCAGCATTGTTCGATTGTGCTCGGCCGTCGCGACCCTTGATTTTGTCAGTGACTGACGATAATCTCGCCGCATGTTGGCGGATCTCACCTGGCCCGAGGCGGGCGTGCGCGCCACCGCGGGTGCGATCCTGGCCGTCGCGGTCGGCGCGACCGAGCAACACGGCCCGCATCTGCCGCTGTCCACCGACACCGACATCGCCGCGGCATTGTGCGCCCGGCTGGCCGCGGCGCGCGCGGACGTGCTCGCCGGACCGGCGATCCCGTACGGCGCCAGCGGCGAGCACGCGGGCTTTCCCGGCACGCTGTCGATCGGGCAGGCGGCGCTGGAACTGCTGGTGGTCGAGCTGTGCCGCTCGGCGACCGAAACCTTCGAGCGGATCCTGCTGGTCAACTGGCACGGCGGCAACATCGAACCGCTGCGCCGGGCCGAGGATCTGCTGCGCGCCGAATCGCGTGACGTGCGCGTGTACCTGCCGCGCTTCGAGGGCGACCCGCACGCGGGCCGGTCGGAGACGGCACTGCAACTGGCCCTCGCGCCCGAGCGCGTGCACCCCGACCGCGCCGCGGCCGGGGACACCCGCCCGCTGGCCGAACTGCTGCCGCTGCTGCGTAGCGGCGGAGTGCGCGCGGTCAGCGCCAACGGCGTGCTCGGCGACCCGGCGGGCGCGACCGCCGCCGAGGGCGCGGCACTGCTCGATCACCTGAGCACCGACCTGCTCGACCGAACCCGGCACTGGTGGCCGGAGAACTCCCGGGAAAGGACCGGAACATGAACCCGTGGTTCGAGACCGTCGCCGAAGCGCAGCGGCGGGCGAAGAAGCGCCTGCCGAAATCGGTGTACGGCGCGTTGATCGCAGGCTCCGAGCGCGGCCAGACCATCGAGGACAATCAACGGGCGTTCACCGAGCTGGGTTTCGCGCCGCACGTGGCCGGGCCGATCGGCGCGCGCGACCAGTCCACTACCGTACTGGGACAACAGCTTTCGATGCCGGTGCTGATCTCGCCGACCGGTGTGCAGGCGGTGCATCCCGACGGTGAGGTCGCCGTCGCCAGGGCGGCCGCGGCGCGCGGCATCGCGATGGGCCTGAGTTCGTTCGCCAGCAAGCCGATCGAAGAGGTGATCGCGGCCAACCCGACGACGTTCTTCCAGTTGTACTGGTGTGGCGGCAAGGACGAGATCCAGCAGCGGATGGACCGGGCGAAGCGGGCCGGCGCGGTCGGGTTGATCCTGACGCTGGACTGGTCGTTCTCGCACGGGCGGGACTGGGGGAGCCCGGTCATCCCGGAGAAGCTGGACCTGCGCACGATGCTGAGGTTCGCGCCGCAGACCCTGGCGCGTCCCCGGTGGCTGGCGACCTATGCGCGGTCGGGCAGCATTCCGGATCTGACCGCGCCCAACATGGCCATCGGCGACGCGCCCGCGCCTGGTTTCTTCGGAGCCTACGGCGAATGGATGGGCACGCCCGCGCCGGACTGGGCGGATGTGCGCTGGGTCTGCGAGCAGTGGGAAGGCCCGGTGCTGCTCAAGGGCGTCATGCGGGTGGACGACGCGCTGCGTGCGGTCGACGCGGGTGTGGCGGCGATCTCGGTGTCCAACCACGGCGGCAACAACCTGGACGGCACCCCCGCCGCGATCCGCGCGCTGCCGGTGCTGGCGGACGCGGTCGGCTCGCAGATCGAGGTGCTGCTCGACGGCGGCATCCGGCGCGGCAGCGACGTGGTGAAGGCCGTGGCGCTGGGTGCGCGGGCGGTCATGATCGGGCGCGCCTATCTCTGGGGCCTGGCCGCGAACGGGCAGGCCGGCGTGGAGAACGTGCTGGATATCCTGCGCGGCGGCATCGATTCGGCGCTGCTGGGTCTGCGCAAGACGAGCGTCAGCGATCTGGATCGCTCGGACGTGGTGGTGCCCGCCGGTTTCGAGCGAGCGCTCGGGCTGCCCGAAAAGCGCTCCGCGGCAAGCGGTCCGGCGGACCATGCGGCCGCGCCCGCCTGAGCGGTCAGTTCTCGGCCGCCACCCGCCGGTGGTGCGCGAGCAAGGTGTCGTAGATGTCGGCCAAGGCGGCCAGCTGCTGGCGATCGAGGATGTCGATCATGTGCCTGCGCACGCTCTGTACGTGCGCGGGCGCGGCGGCGGTGAGCACATCGGCGCCGAACGGGGTGAGCTTGGCCGCGGTGCGGCGGGCGTCGTCGGGGATCGGCTCACGGACGACCAGTTCCCGTTTCTCCATGCGGGTGATCTGGTGGGAGAGCCTGCTCTGCGACCACTCGAGCTTGGCCGCCAGGTCGGCGAAGGTGAGCCGGTGGTCCGGTGACTCGGCCAGATAGGCCAGCACCGAGTATTCGACGTAGGTGAGGTTGGACTCCTTGGTGGAATCCCGCCCGACCGCCGCGGCGATGAGGTCGCGGGTGCGCACGAAACCCAGCCAGGCGCGCATCTCGACGTCATCGAGCCAATGGGGATCGGTCACGACAGCGCTCCAAACTCCGATTTGTCCCAAGATCGTTCCGTGTCGCGATGTGCGGTGCGGAACGGTCCGCGCGCGGCCGGACTCGGCCGCCCGTGCGCTTTCTCAGAGATGAGAGGTAGCATCACCGGGGTTGAACGTGCAACCTTTGCTGGCCAACTGTCCGAGATAGGGTTGCCTAACCAGTAGGGGCGTACGCGGCGGTGACTAGGCTCGCTGTGCTCGTGACCAGCCCGGCCGTTCGCGGTGTTCGGGCCCGTTCGAAGGAGTGCGACTGGTGACCGCGCCGGAGTTCCGTTATTCAGACCTGCTGCCCATCGGCGCGGACGACACCCCCTACCGGTTGCTCACGACGGAGGGCGTCAGCACGTTCGAGCACAACGGGCGCACCTTCCTGCAGGTCGCGCCGGAGGCGCTGCGGCTGCTCACCGAAACGGCGATGCACGACATCAGTCACTTCCTGCGTCCGGCGCATCTGGGCCAGTTGCGCAAGATCATCGACGACCCCGAGTCCAGCGGCAACGACCGCTTCGTCGCGCTGGATCTGCTCAAGAACGTCAACATCTCCGCGGGCGGCGTCCTGCCGATGTGCCAGGACACCGGCACGGCGATCGTGATGGGCAAGAAGTCCGAGGGCGTGCTGACCGGCGCCGACGACGCGGAATGGATCAGCAGAGGCGTGTTCGACGCCTACACCAAGCTGAATCTGCGGTACTCGCAGCTGGCGCCGATCACCATGTGGGAGGAGAAGAACACCGGTTCGAACCTGCCCGCGCAGATCGAGCTGTACTCCACCGCAGGCGATCCGGCGAACCCCGCCTACAAGTTCCTGTTCATGGCCAAGGGCGGCGGGTCGGCGAACAAGTCGTTCCTGTACCAGGAGACCAAAGCCGTCCTGAACCCCACACGGATGCTGGAGTTCCTGGACGAGAAGATCCGCTCGCTCGGCACCGCGGCTTGCCCGCCGTACCACCTCGCTGTCGTGATCGGCGGCACCAGCGCCGAGTTCGCTTTGAAGACGGCGAAATACGCCTCCGCGCACTACCTCGACAACCTGCCCACCGGGGGCTCGCTGTCGGCGCACGCCTTCCGTGATCTGGAACTGGAGGAGGAGGTCTTCAAGCTGACCCAGTCCTTCGGTATCGGCGCCCAGTTCGGCGGCAAGTACTTCTGCCACGACGTGCGGGTCGTGCGGCTGCCCCGGCACGGCGCCAGCTGCCCGGTCGCCATCGCGGTGTCCTGCTCGGCGGACCGGCAGGCGCTGGCCAAGATCACCGCCGAGGGTGTGTTCCTGGAGCAGCTCGAGCGCGAGCCCGCGCAGTACCTGCCCGAGCAGACCGACGCGATCCTCGGTGGCGACGTGGTGCGCGTGGATCTGAACCGGCCGATGGACGAGATCCGTGCCGAATTGTCCAAATATCCGGTGAAGACCAGGCTTTCGCTGACCGGTCCGCTGGTCGTCGCCCGGGACATCGCGCACGCCAAGATCAAGGAGCGGCTCGACGCGGGCGAGCCGATGCCGGACTATCTGCGCGACATGGCCGTCTACTACGCGGGCCCGGCCAAGACGCCGGAGGGTTACGCGTCCGGCTCGTTCGGCCCGACCACCGCGGGCCGGATGGACTCCTACGTCGACCAGTTCCAGGCGGCGGGCGGCTCGTTCGTCATGCTCGCCAAGGGCAATCGGTCCGCGCAGGTCACCAAGGCGTGCAAGGAACACGGCGGCTTCTATCTCGGTTCGATCGGCGGGCCCGCGGCGCGGCTGGCGCTGGACTGCATCAAGTCGGTCGAGGTGCTCGAATACCCCGAACTGGGCATGGAAGCCGTCTGGAAGATCGAGGTCGAGGACTTCCCGGCGTTCATCGTCGTCGACGACAAAGGCAACGACTTCTTCGCCGAAACGCAGAAGCCGATCGCGCTGCGCGTGCGCACCCGCTCCAAAGAGCGCGTCTGAGCCGTCCTCCGGGCCCGCCTCGGCAGGCCCGGACACGACGATGTCACCCCGATCACCGGGGCTGTGGTGCGGTCGCAGCGGGCACGCTTAGCGAAGAACTTCGTCGATTTCCGCACCGATGCAGGTCGAGGAGAGCTATGAGCACGTCCAGGCCAGTACCGACGGCGTTATGTATCACCGAGTCGGCCGCCTCCCTGTTGGCCGATCGCGCTGCCCGTGAGGGAACCAGCTGTACCACACTGCTCGATCGGCTGATCCACGAAGGCGTCGACCAGCTCGACCACCCCGGAATCGTCTTCCGCGGTCCGCTGCACGACCGGCGCGCCGCGCTGACGGCCGGTCCGGAGGTTTGGGAAGTCGTTGCGCGCCTGCGCGAATTGGACGGACCGCTGGAACGCCGGATCGCCGTGCTCAGCGCCAAATCGGACCTGCACGCGAGCAAGATCAGGCTGGCGCTCGCGTATGCCCGCGCGCACGGCGGCGAGATCCTGGAGCGGATCGTGCGCAACAGGGAAGCGGCGGAGTCGATTCGCCGGGCAGGTGTGCGGATGACCGCGCCGCCGTCGCGTCCGGGCGCGCTGGGCGGCCCGCCGGGAGTGTGACCGGTCCGTATCGTCTGATGCGGCCGGTCTTCACATGGCTGGGGAGGGAATGTGAAATTCCCGACATCTGTGGATGATTCACCCGATTCACGGGCGGCTGGCGGCGCGAGCCACAGCCGCCCGCGGTGTGTCTGCGGCTCGAAATGGTTCGCCGCGCCCGGATCGCGGGGATTCGCGGAATATGTCCGTACTGATGTCCGGGCTCGGATATGCCTGACATACAGGCCGAAAGGGACACATCGCCTCGCGAAAGTTCCTCGCGGGGGCTCGATCTCATCTCGCCGGTCGTCCACGATAGGGCGCAAATCACCCAAAGGCCGCTTATCGGCGGCCAATTCGAGATTGGCAGCAGGTTGAATGCCGTAGTGATCCACAACACATCCACAGATTGTGGACATCACTCGTTCCAGGATGGGCGAAATGTTTGCCGCAAGGCGGCAATTGAGCGCATACCGGACATAGCAGATGGGCATTATCCCAAGTTGTGGAGTTTTCTGTGGAATTCGCTGACTGTTGTCCACAGGTGAGGTGCACTGCATGTGGAGTGGCGCCAGTTGGATGCACCGGCTGTAGTCGACCTTGTGTCTCGAACCCCTGCTGAGCCGGGAAGCGGATGATTTGTTCGCTCACGCACTGTTCGAAGCCGAAATGAACTTGTCCAGGTACCCCGAACCGTACGACTACGGCAGTAGATCGATATCCGCTTCATCGGTCGGACGCAGGGGGGCGAAGTGTCGGAATTACGGCGCGAAGACCGAGTTCGGTACGGCAGCGTTTGGCGATCGCACGCGCGTTGCTGACCGAGCCCGACCTGCTTCTGCTGGACGAACCGACGTCGAACCTGGACCCGATCAGCGAAGCGGCTGTCTTGCGGACGTTGCGCGAACTGCGCGGACGTTGCACCGTTCTCGTGGCCGCCCACCGGTATTCGACGATTCGAAACGTGGACAGTGTCGTGGTGCTCGACGGCGGACGCGTGGAAGCGATCGGAACCCATGACGAACTGATTGCCTCGAGCGAGTACTACCGCGAGCTCGCGAAGGACACGATCACCGCGTCCGCGTGAAGCTCCCGCACCGCCCGTGCTGCCGAGCCGGCTCCGGTGCGGCGGCGACCTGTCTTCTGCCGTGCGCCGGTCACCGCGAAAGTCCTGCGCCGTTAGCACGGGAGCGCGTTGCGATCGGGGCATATCCGGCATAGGTGATCGCAGGCGATAGCATCGGCGCATGGTGTTCGGGAATGCTGGGCGGAGCCGGGTGGCGGCGGGACTATCGGTGGCAGTGCTTCCGGCGCTGGTCGCGGTCGGTTTTTCGGCGGGGGAGGCGCAGGCCGACATGGCACTCGCCATCGAACAGCGCGAGTCGGTGGGTTCGGCGACGGGGGCCGAAGGACTCGATCCCGCGCTGGCGCTGGCCTACACCTTGGCCGAACGCGAGGCGCACGCGCAGGGGGTGCCGCTGTCCATCACGTCCGGGTACCGGACGCCCGCCGAGCAGCAGGCGCTGTGGGAGGACGGTGTGGCGACCTACGGGCCGGACAATGCGCGCCGCTGGGTCCTGCCGCCGGAGGAGTCCACCCACGTGTCCGGAGACGCCATCGATGTCGGTCCGCAGCAGGGCGCGCGGTGGCTGGAGGCGAACGGCTACCGATGGGGGCTCTGCCGGTCGTTCGAGAACGAATACTGGCATTTCGAGTTGCAGACCGCGCCGGGCTCACCGTGCCCGCCCATGCTCCCCGACGCCAGCGTGCGGTGATCGGGACGGTTCGGCAGAATACGGCCACTTCGAAAACCATTGGCGGCGCTGTGAATCGCCCCACCCCGCGCGAGCTGACCGGCGTGGGAGCCAGCCGCGCACGCTGCCTGCCGCTGCTGCGGCCCGCTGGACCACCGGGTCCGGAATGGCGGTGATCAGACTGCGGTCGGCCCGCTGCGACCTCCCGGACCGAGCCGTCGATCAACCCGGCCCGGAGGCGATCAGCTCACCGGCGTGAGTTCCAGCGCGCCCTCGATCGTGGTGGGAAGCCTGCGGCGATCGGGGGAGCCGAGGGCGGCGGTGAGATCGGTTCCGTCGTGTTCGGCGAGCAGGTCGCCGCTGTCCCACACCAGCAGGGTCGCGCTGACGGTGTTCTCGGCCGCCGAGTGCGCCAAGTCGTAGTGCGCGCATGCCGGGACGTGGGGGTAGGTGATCCACAGGTCGTAGCCGGTCATGAACAGATCGAGGTCGAACTGCACGCTCAGCCCGAGCAATTCGCTGCGGCCGTTGTCGTCGACGCCCGCGAATGCCTCGTCCAGCGCCAGTAGGCGCGGGGCCTGCGGATCGGCCGAGTCGAGCATGACGTGCGCCGCGGCGAACAGCGGCAAGTGCAGCGACACCGACTGCTCGCCGCCGGACAGCGCGCTGTGCCTGGCCACGGTGAGCTTGTCCTCGCTACCGTCAGCGGAGATCAAGGTGAACGAGAACACCCGCCAGATGCGGTAATCCAGGGTCGCGGCGAGGATCTCGGGGTAGGAGCGTTCCGGATGCGCCGCCCGCGCCGCCCTGATCTCGGAGGCGAAGTGCGCCCGGATCGCCGCGAGATCCTCCGCCGTCAGCGCCGACGCGTCCCGGTCGAGCAGCTTGCACATCGCCCGCGCCGCGTCGGACAGGCTGTCGGCCAGCACCCAGTGCACGCCGATGGTGTTGCCCGAGGACATCCGCCGCTGCTTCATCTCCGCGCCCATCCTGGCGATGAGATCGCGCGCGTCGCTGGTGCGTTCGTGGATCTGCTGGGCCAGGCCGGTCAACAGGGCATCCTCCAGGATGCGGCGCTCGGCGTCGGTGAGCAGCAGTTCCTGATCCCGCCGGGCGGCGTCGACGCGGGCGGCGAAGTCGGCCAGTGCGGAAACCCCGTGTTCGTCGTGCACCTGGACGACGGTGAGGCCGTCGGCGGCGTCCCATTGCAACCGGTAATCGCGGCCCGAGCCGGCCAACGCCGCGTCGAACTCCTGCAACGCCCCGGTCACCGCCGTGCGCGTGGACTTGCGGGTCGCCTCGCTCGCGCGCACCGCCGCCGTGGCCGCCGTGAGGCTGTCGAACAGCGCGGCGACTTCGTCCGGCAGCACCCGCGGTGATGCCTCCGGCCCCGCCGTCGCGATCCGGTACAGCAGTTGCTCGGGCGTCGACCACGCGGCGTCGCTGCTGGGCCAGCGTCCGTCGGCGGGGGCGCCGAGCAGCGTGAGCAGATCCGGCTGAGCGTATGGCGCGAGGGCTTTCACCTCGGCCAGCACCTCGGTCAGCGCGGTGGCCAGCGACTCGTGCGCGGTACGGTAGGCGGCTTCGGCGTCGCCGACCGCCTCGATGGCCTGGTTGGCGGCCTTGCGTGCGGCCTTCTGCTCGGCCTTGGTCGCCTCGATCCGCTGCCGGGCCTGCCCCAATTCACGGTCGATGTCGGCCGCGCCGGCGCCGAGGGCATCGCGCAGGGTCTCGAGTTTGCGCAATTGCTCCTGGTAACCGGTGCGCGCGGCCTCGGCCTCTTCCGCGAACGCCTCGGCCAGGTCGGTGGCTTCGGTCAAGCGGTCGTCGGCTTCGCGCTCGCGCTCTCGTTCCCGCTCGTGGTCGCCGCGCAGCCGCAGCAATCCCGTCCCGGTGTTCTCGAAGTGCCGGATGGCGGCGGCGAGGGCATCGATCTCGCGCGCCGTGCGCGGTGTGCGGTGTGCGGTGGCGGCGGCGCGCAGTTTCTTCTCCGCGGCGGACACGTCCGCGACCGCCTGGTCGAGTTCGCGCTCGGCGTGGGCGGCGGCCTCCGCACGCGATCGCAGCACGCCCGCGGCCTCGGACACCGCGCGCAGCGCCGTGGTCACCGCGGTCGGGCGCGGAAGCGCCTTGGCGGCGGCGGAGATTCGCGCGAGTTCGGCGGTGGCGGCGGCCTCCTGCTGTCCGGCGGCGCTCCGGTCCTCCTCGGCGGCCGCCACGGCCGCGGTCAACTCGGCCGAACGGAGCTCGCGGCGTCTGGCTCGCGCGGTGGCGCCGATGAATTCCGCGTCGGTCTTGCGGTGGCGGCCGATCTGCACACCTTGCCGGAACGCGCCGTTCGCTCCGATCGTCACCGCGCCGCTCGGCTCGCCCGCGTCCTCGTGCAGGGCGATGGAAGCGAGCACATCGGCCACGACCTGCCGCGGCACCGTCAGCGTGTCCGAATCGTCCTCCACGATAAGCACGTCGGCGAGCGTGCGACCGGCCGGGCGGTCCGATGCGGGCAGCGGCAGCAGGAACTGATCGGATTCGTAGTCCGGCGGCAGCTCCCCTTCCGGGCACACCCAGGCGTCCAGCAGATTCGCGGCGTGCAGCGCGGCCTCGATGCCCGCCGCGGTCTCGGGCGGCACGTCGTCGGCGAAGCGCACCAGCCGCCACAGCGCGGCGCCGGGCCGGTCACCGGTCCGGCCGGAGCGGCCCGCGAATACCGGTGGCGCGTCGTCGCGCCGGGCCGCGACCCGCTCGAGTTCGGCGGTCAACTCCTCGACGTGGGCCGTGGCCGTGGCCACCCGGGCGCGTGCCTCTTGGCGGCGGGTGCGGATCTCCTCGAGCAGGGGTTCCGTGCGATCGGCCAGCACCTCGGCCACGGTGGGCGCATCCGAACCGGCCTCGGCCAGCGCCGAGTTCAGCGCTTCCAACAGGCCGGTGCGCACCGGGGTGTAGACCGCGCGGTGCTCGTCCCACCAGGTCCGCAACGCGGCCGCGGCCTCGGAGCGGGTCAAGGCGACCGTCGCTTCGGCGTGCGCGACCTCCGCCGCGGCGGCATCACGCAGTTCCCGCGCGCGCTCGGCCAGCCGCTCGGCCCTGGTGCGTTCGGCGGCAGCCGTGTCCACCGCGCCCACCGCCTTGCGCACCGCGCGCACGTCGACGTCGCGCTCCTCGGCGTGCCCGCGCACCGCCGCGGTGAGCTGCTCGGCCCGCGCCGACTCCGGCAGCGGCGTCCATGCGATCCCCGCCTCCTCGGCGGCGGCGCGCAGCTCGTCCTCGCCGCGGGCGAGCGCGGCGGCGGCGGTGCGCACCGCGGTGCGTGCGCGCTCGGCCTCCTGGGTCCGCTGGTCCAGGGTCTGGCGGGACTTGAGTGCCTTGTCGGCGTGCACGCCCGCCGAGGTCTCCAGGCGACGCACCGCGTCGGCCAGGTCGTCGAGTTGCTGTTTGCCCTCGTAGGCGCTGGAACGCTGGAGATTCTCCCGGTCGGCGATGGCTTGCTCGTAGGCGCGGTCGGCGTCCTCGGCCCGAGCCTCGGCCGTGGCGCGCTCGGTCTCCCTGCGCTCGCGCAGCGCGGTGGCGGCGAACAGCGCGGTGCTCGCGTGGGTCACCGCGTCGAGCCGCGCCCGCACCTGGTCGACATCCGTCTTCGCTTGAACCGCAAGGTATTTGCGATACACCTCGACGAAAGCCCTGGTCGCTGTGTCGGCGTGCACCAAACCCTCCAGGGTCCGGCCGACCTCCTCCATATCGCTGAACGAGCGGGCGGCGTCCAGGATCAGTTGCTCGTCGAGCGGGCGCAGGCCGTCGGTGAGCGCCTGCGACAAACCGCGCGGGTCCAGGTTCTTGGCCAACTGCGGGCGGCGCAGCGTGAGGATCAGATTGATCAGCTGGTCGTAGCGCTGCGTCCCGAGGCCGAACATGCGCGCGTCGATCGCGTTGCGATAGTCCACCGGCCGGTCGACGATCGAGTCGGTGCCGATCTGCTCGGCCAGCTGCTTGCGGGTGAACGGCCGATCGTCCGGGCCGATCAGGGAGAAGTCGATCCCGACCCGGCCGTCGGCGACGAAATACCAGCGGGTCACCTTGTCCGAGGAACGGGTGGCGCGCATGCCGATGCCGACGGTGACCGCCTCGGGGTCTTCCCAGCGACCGCGCGCGAACTCCATCCAGACATAGGAGTAGGCCGAGTCCTGCTTGCGGTAGAGCAGGTTCGATTTCATCGTGCGTTCCTCGCCCGCGAACGGGTTCAGCCTGCGCGGCTCGATCCGTCCGTCCAGGACGAAGGGGAACAGCACCTCCAGCGCTTTGGTCTTGCCCGACCCGTTCGGCCCGCGCAGGACCAATCTGCCGTCCGCGAAACAGAACTCCTGGTCGCGGTAGTCCCACAGGTTGACGATCCCGGCGCGGGTCGGGGTGAACCGCACTCCGCCGTGAATGAGCGACATTCGTCAGTTCCCTTCCGTCCCGGCGCCGCCGGGCCCGTAGGTGTCGGCCGCGGTGACGAACAGTTCCGCGGCCCGCTTGGTGCGGACCGTGACGACCGCGCCACGGTAGCGGGCCAGTGCGGGCAGCACGAGCAGTCCGTCCTCGACCATCCGGATCAGCCGCAGCCGTTCCAGCAGCGCCACCACCTCGGTGGTGAGGCGAGGAACGTCGGCCTGCCATTGCGCGGCGAACGTCGTGCCGTAGCGGTCGGCCAGCGCCTGCACCGTCTCATACAGCCACGGCCGGTCGATCAGCGGATAGCCTGCTGCGCCACCCCGGTCTGTCTGCTCCGCTGCATCCGTCGCCGGATCCGGTTCGGGGGCGGACGAATCCGGCGAACGCGGCTCCGCGAGCGGCACGAACAGTGTGGATTCGGGAATGGCTTCATCGAGCTGGTCGGCCAGTGCCGCATCCGTGTCCGGGCCGGCGTGGCGCCGCGGCAGCGGGTGATCGATGTCCAGCACGCGGTCGGCGATCTCACCGGCCAGCAGCAAGGCGACCTGCGCGAGCGTCCCGGTCCCCGGAAAGCGGACGTCCGACAGCCGCCCCGAGGTGTCGATCAGCGCTACGCCCTCCGCGCGGCGTTCGGCGCGTAGCCCGGTGAACAGTTCGACCTCCGCGACGATCCGCTCCTGAGCGAGAACAGGACGCTCTTCGGGTGCGAGATCCTCTGCGTACACCACCGGCTGCTCTACCAGCGCCCTGCGTACCCGGCGGGCGATCTCGGCGGTGGTTGTCGCGTGCGCGGAAACACCGCCGACCATGGGCTCTTCGGTGAGCAGCCCGCGCACACCGTGCAGATGTTGCAGGGCCCGCGGCGGCCGGAACAGCGCGAAGACGACCGGCCGGTCGATGTCGTAGAGCGCCTCACCGGCCTCCGGATCGCTGGCCCAGCCGCCCGCGTCACCGTCGGCCAGGCCCAGCGCGCCGCGCACGGTCAGCCAGCCCACCGCGTCGACGAACGCGTCGCGGTCGGCGGCCCGGTCGGTGGCGAGTTCCAGTCCCTCCACCCGGTTCGCGTAGGCGGCGACCTGATCGGCCAGCTCCGACAGCGTGATCTGGTCCCCGGCGCGCCCCAGCGCGGCCAGCGCGAGAGCCAGGTAGGCGTAGCGGCGGCGGTCGAAGACGCGCTCGGCGGCGGTACGCGCGGGCCTGCCCGCGTCCAGGCGGTCGACGATCGGGAAGACCCGCGCGGTGGTCTCGGTGACTTCCAGCCGGTACCCGAACAATTCGGCGAGGTCCTCGCGCAGCTCGGTGGCCCAGCGCCGGATCAGCGGCAGTGCGATCCGGTCCGGATAGGCGCGGGTCACCAGGTGGTTGGCCAGGACGACTCGGGCGGCGCGTTGGTAGTTGTCCAGCGCGAGCGCATCGATGGTGCGTGCGTGCATCAGCCGCGCTCCCCACGCGGACGGGACCGTGTTCCGGCGGTCTGCTCGATCTTCAGTGACCGGTTGTTCAACCGCAGCAGTCCCCGGGTGGTGCGCACGACGGTCGGACCGTCGTGCTCGGACACCGTCAGGGTGACGCCGCTGTCGGAGCCGGTGGTGCCAGCGACCCGGCCGCGCACCGGAACCCACGCGGTGGACGCGGCGTCCAGCAGCCGCAATAGCACTTCGGTTTCCCGGTCGTCCAGCACTCGTTCGTGCACGTCGCCGGAAGCCAGCGACCTGGCGGCCTCCGCGCGGGCCCGCTGCGCGTCCAACTGCGCCTCGCGCAGACGCCGGATACCCGCGTCGTTGCGGTGGATACGGGCGGGCGCACCCGCGGAGGGCGGGCGTCCGGTTTCGGCGAGCGTGCGCGAGATCTCCAACGGCGGTGCGTCCCACCAAGATCGAATCGCCGGGATCACGTCGGCGTCCGGGTGCTCCATCGCCAGGTGCCGCGGCTTGCCCAGCCCGAACACCGCGTCGAACAGCGCGTGGGCGCTGTCCACGGTCGGCGCCGCGGTGAACCAGCCGGCCAGATGTCGCAGCGCCGACTCCCGGCTGACCCCGCCGCGCCGCGTCTCGGTGACCCGCCGCAGCAGCGACAGCACCGCGGCGATCGCGCTCATGGTGGCCTCACGCAACCGCTCGGCCTCCGTCGTCCCCGCCTGTTCACCGCCGGACGCCACGAACCAGGTCCGCAGTCCGTCCCACCTGGCCTGCCAATCCGATCGGCGTTCCCCGACACTCAGCAGCACCCGCTCGTCGCAGCGCGCCGCCCGGCCGATCAGGTCGTCGACGCCCGTCTCCTCGATCTCGGCGATCGCGGCCGCCAGCCGCGGGGTGAACCGGGCCAGATCGAGGCTGAACTCCCGCATGTGCGCCAGCAGCGCGTCCTTGTGCGCGAGAAACGATTCCGGGGTGATCTCGGTGGTGCGAACCAGGTCGCCGAGCCCCAGATAGAAGTGCGCGGCGCGGGCGGCCAGGTCGGATAACGCGATGTCGAGACGGCGCAGCGTGCGGTAGACGCGTTCGGCGTCGCCCGCCCGGTTGGCCTCGGCCAGGGTGTGCAGGTCGGCCAGCAGTTCCGGCAGCACCAGGCGCGACAACGAGGCTTCGTCGAGGCGGGCGCTGAGCACATCGGCGACTGCCTGGTAGGCCTGGAAACCAGCCTGGGAGAACTGGTACACGTAGTGCCGATTACGATATTCGGCCAGCGTCGCGGCGCGTGTTCCGTCGTAACTGCGCTCCAGCATGCCCCACTGGTGCAACTGGTCGAGCAACGGGCCGATCTCGGCCGCGGTCAGCGGTGGCGCCGCGGGTCGGCCGGGTGTCTCCGGGGACCGGTCCGGCGCACCGGTTTCCGCCTCGCCCCCAGGTGGATCCGACGGACGCGTGCGCGCTTCCGCCGGATCCACGCCGGCATTCGTGACCGGTTGGTTCGCACTGACCGGATCGGGCGTGTGCAGCATGTTCCCGTTGCGGTCGATCCACTCCGCGACGTCGTCCGCGTGCAGCAGCACCACGTATGCTGCCCGCGCGCCGTCGAACGCGCGCAGCACCCGGAGGTAATCGGCGCGCCGCTCGGCGGTGGCGAAAGAGAACAGCCGCAGCCGGTCGTCCCAGTGGGCGTCGGCCCAGCCGTCATCGGAGTCGGTCACCGGCAACAGGGTAGTAGCGGGCCGATCGCCACCCGCACGACGTTCCGGTGTTGGGCGTGGCCGGGTCCGGTTCGTCACCGTTCGCCGCGGCCGGGGCGCAGGCCGGCTCACTCGACGGACAGCGAACGCAACTGGTCCAGATAAGCGCCGGTGCGCGGATCGCCGGGGAACCGCTCGATGATCTCGCGCGCGACTTCCCCCGCGATCCACATCAGCGAGGGCAGCGACCGCCTGCTGCCCGCGAACGCGCGCATGCCCTCGGCCACCGCGAGTTCCAGGTCACGGTCGCGCACCGCGACCACGGCCAAAGTCAGGTGCGCCTCGGAGACCCGCATCGGATTGCGCACGCTGCCGTCCGGGCGGGTGGCGTTGCGGATCACTTCCCGCGCGTAGGTTTCGGCGAGCCGATCCTCGCCCGCGACCCGGCAGCAGTCCATCGCGTAGAAGTCGAACTTGTTCGCATCGATGACGAAATGGTTGTCCAGATTGGCCGGATGATCGAGTCGCTCCAAGATAGCTCGGCCCTCGTCGAGCGCCGCCTCCACCTCGCGCGGGTTGCCCAGCCTGGCCCAGGCTTTGGCGCGCTGGGCGGCGAGCTGGACACCGACGCGCAGGTGCTGGCTTACTTCCAGCGTCGGCTGCACGGTCTCGATGACGCCGCGGTAGTTGCCCTGGGTCAGCGCGAACCACGCGGTCATTTCCGCTGCCCATGCCGCGATCTCGATGTTCTCCGCCTCCTGCGCCAGCGACTGGGCGGCGCGGCGGGTCGCCTCCGCGGCGGTGCGTCGGCCGAGGTCGTAGTCGACGCAGCCGACCAGCAACGCCACCCATCCGGCGAGAACGAGGATTTCGCGGTGCTGCGCCAGGGTCAGGCGACCGTCCAGCAACGAGGTGATCCTGCGCAGCCACGCGGTGCCGTCGGCGTGCAGGTCGTGCGGGTCGGCGTAGGAGTATTCGCAGCACAGGCGTTCCGCGGTGATGCGGACGGCCTCCAGTGTCACGGAGGAGACATCGGACATACGGAGTCGTCCGATGAACTCGAGCGTGTCCATGCCGGTGGCCGAGAGCAATTCGTCGTCCCGGTTCGGTCTGGTCTTGGGGAAGAACGCCGCGGTCACCGTGTCGAAGGTGGCGGCGATGATCGGCGCGTAGAAGTCATCGGGGCGTGATTCGCCCGATTCCCAACGGCGCCAGTTGCGTAGGAGAGTACTGTCGGTCGGCAGGTTGTGCGAAGACTTTCCACGCATCACGCGAACAGCGTCGGCTTGCGACCACCCCCTCGCGTCACGCTCGGAACGCATTCGGACTGCCCAGACGGGTCGATCGTCGGTAGCGGCCACGTCTGTAGTATCGCACCAGTTAACGTTCGGTGGCCTTAAGAGGGCAGGCAGATGTCCGTGTGTTGACAGCTACTTTCGCGCCGCCGCGTTGTGCATGCTGAACATGGCGCCAGAAGTTAGCCAGCCCCTCCTGTAAGAGCAATTGCAAGTACATCTGCTCTTGCACGAAG
Organism: Nocardia sp. NPDC004260; assembly: GCF_053603155.1. NCBI lineage: Bacteria > Bacillati > Actinomycetota > Actinomycetes > Mycobacteriales > Nocardiaceae > Nocardia > Nocardia sp. NPDC004260. Next base: position 200,403 of record NZ_JBSGEZ010000002.1, read on the forward strand.
CGCAAATACCCCGTAAAACGGGTGGATCCACATAAGAGAACAGCGATCCCAATCCAACGGAGGTTCGGGTGGAAGCGTTGATCTATGGATACTTGCGTGACGATCTGGCCGATGGCCATAGCAAGGAGCTCGAGGCCGCGATGAGCAGCCTCGCCCGCGAGGAAGGGCTGTGCTTCGCCGCAACGTTCCATGAATCGACCGGCGGTGACGGGGCGGCTTTCGCCGAGCTCACGGCGGAACTCAAGCGCGCGGACGCGCACCATGTGGTGGTTCCCTCACTCGATCACTTTGCCGGCCAGACGATTCCGCGCGACATCTTGATCGCCAAGCTGGCTCAGGAGGCGGCGGCGCGGGTGTGGACCGTGGAGAGCTGATCGCCGCGACCGAATTGCCCGGTACCGCCCCGAACCCCAGCGTCGCAGCCCGGTCACCGCGCCGGTGACGAGTACACCCGCTGCCAGGGAAGCGAGCAGCCCCGCGAGCCGGTGCTGTTCGAACAGCGGGTATACCTGCCAGTGCAGCAGATAGACGAACAGGGAGCCGTCGGCCAGCACCGCGGCGCAGACGGCGACGACGGCGGGAACCCGGACCGCGGACAACCACACCAGTGCGAGCAAGCCCGCCATGATCAGACGTTCCCGTTCGGGAACACCGAAATAATCAGGCACCGTGATCAGTACGACGGCACTCACCGTCATCCGCTGCCACATCGACGTCGCCTTCGCCGCCGCCCAGCCGAGCGCGAAGAGCCACACCGCCAGTGGAGAGAACGGGATGTCCTTCGCCGAATACAGACCGAACGCTTGGTATCGAAAGACGAGGCTCAGCGCGACCAGCGCCATCGCGAACCAGAACGGCTCGGCCCGTTGCCACCGGTCCACCACGGGGATCCGGATCAATAGTGTGGCGGCCAGCATGAAATACACGAGCACCTCGAGAAACCACAGGTGCCCGGCGGTGGCGCTGTCGTGCGGGCCGAGAATCTTGTTCAGTAACAGGACATTCTGCCAGCCGTAGTAGTCGGTGCGGGTCATGGTCAGCGCGACCCAGAGCGCCGTGGGCACCGCGATGTATGCCACGGTGCGCAACGTGTGGCGCAGTCGCTCGGCGGCTGGGGCCGTGGTCACCCCGAACCGCGCGAAGTTGAAGCCGGCCACGCCGAGCAGCACGTGCGCCGCGCCCCAGAGCACATACACTCCGGCGTGCGAGCTGACGATGAGTATGATGCCGATCGCCCGTAGCAGCGTTCCGGTGTCGAGTGCCCGTCCGAAACGCCTGCGGCCTCGGGGTATCCGTTCCAGTTCCGCCACGGACGTGTTCGGCCAGTCGGTGGGCAGGCGGCCGATCGCCCGCTCCAGCCGTGCCGCGGTGGTCACGTAGGTGAGCGAGTTGCCCCCGAGGTCGACGAACGTGCTGTCCGGGTGGACCCGCGCGGGATCGATGCCCAGCGTCGTGGCGTAGAGGGAGCGGATGTCACGTGTCTGCGGCGCGGATCCGGCCAGCCGTCGGATAGCGGGGTAGTCGGGTTTGCCGTTCGGTAGCCGAGGGATCCGTTCGACCACGTGGACCCGCACGGCGGCGGCGGGCAGGCCGGACAGGCGCGCGGCGAGCTCGGTGAGATCGGACCGCGGGGTCTCCACGGCGACGACGAGGTGCGCGTCGTCGTCCGTGCACCGCGCCGTGAATCCGGCCTCCGCCAGCCCGGATTCGAGACGCTCCAGATCGATGCGCAGTCCGAAGATCTTGGCGAACCGGCTACGCCTTCCGACCACCTGGTACAAGCCCTCGGGTGTGCGTCGTGCCAGGTCGCCCGTGCGCAGGGCATCGACCGTACGGCCGAGCGCGAGGTCTGCGGCGGACTTCGCGTATCCCATCATCACATTGGCCCCGCGATAGACCAGTTCGCGCGGTTCGTCCCCATTGTCGTCGGCTTCCTCGACCGGCTCGAGGGTGAATCCGCCGCCCGGAATCGGTATTCCGATGCAGTCCGGGTGCGCGCTCGCCAGATGCGCGGGCAGGTAGGCCATTCGCGCGGTGGCCTCGGTCTGGCCGTACATGACCACGAACTCCCAGCCGTGTTCTCGACCGAGCGCGGCGTATTCGCGTACCCGCTCCGGCGCCAGTCTGCCGCCCGCCTGGGTGACATAGCGCAGGTGCGGCAGGTCCATACGGGCGAAACCGATGCGGTCCAGCAGTTCGATGGTGTAGGGAACCGCGGCGAACGACGTTGCGCGACAGTCCCGGAACGCGTGCCAGAACTGCGCGTCCAATACCGACTGGTCGGTGAGCATGAGGCTCGCCCCGCGCCACAGGTGGCTGTGCACCACCGACAGCCCGTAGCAGTAGAACATCGGCAGGGTGGTGGCCGCGCAATCGCCGGGGCCGATGGCCAGGTACTCGGCGATGGCCGCCGCGTTGGAACGCAGGTTCGTCGCCGAGAGCCGGACCAGTTTGGGCGACCCGGTGGACCCCGAGGTGCTCAGCAGCAGCGCGAGATCCGGATGCAGGCGATGCGCCGAGCGTTCCCGGACCACCTCGGCGCGCCCGTCTTCGATGAGCACGTCCGGATCGTAGGCGTCCCGCAACTCCGCAGTGATCTGCTCGGTCAGCAAGACCACGCATCCGGCGCTGAGCGCTCCGAGGTACGCGACGAGCGAGGAAAGATCGTTGCGCGCGGCGAGCGCGACGAGGCGACGGGCGGGGCCGAGCTCGGCCGCGAAGGACTCGACGAGCGCAGCAAGCCGAGCGTAGGTCACCTGCCGAGCGGGTGGGCACCCGCCGCCGTCCGCGCAGGCACGGTCGGGGCAATGGACGGCGATCCGCTCGTCGAAGGTGCGCAGACGCTCGACGATCGGATGGGCGGTCACCGGCGAAAGTGTAGGAGGGGGTCGATTCCCGACCTGAAGGTGGCCCCCCGGCGAACTTCCGGTGAACCCCGCGGACACCGGCCGCCCGCACCGAACGCGCCGACGCGCAACCGATCAGAGACCGAAGCTGCCCGGACCCCGTCTGCGCAGATACTTCTCGAATTCGGCCGCGATGGCGTCGCCGTCGATCTTGGCCATCGCCTCGTTCACGTCGACCGCGGCGTCGCCGCGTTCCTCCAGCGAGCGCACGTACTCGCTGATCTCCTCGTCGCCCACGGTCATCTCGTTCACCGCGGTCTCCCAGTCCTCGGCCTGCTTGGGCAGCTCACCCAGCGGCACCTCGATGTCGAGCACGTCCTCGACCCGGTGCAGCAGCGCGATGGTCGCCTTCGGATTCGGCGGCTGGGAGACATAGTGCGGAACGGCGGCCCAGAACGACACCGCCGGGACCCCCGCCTTCACACACTGGTCCTGCAGCACGCCGGTGATCCCGGTCGGTCCCTCGTAACGGGTCTGTTCCAGGCTGAACCGCTCGGCCGCTTCTTTGCTGTAGGCGGAGCCGGTCACCGGTACCGGACGGGTATGCGGAGTGTCCGCGAGCAGTGCGCCGAGAATGACCACGGTCTGCACCCCGAGCTGCTCGATGAACTCCAGCAGGTCGCCGCAGAAACTGCGCCAGCGCATATTCGGTTCGATACCGCGCAGCAGCACCACGTCGCGGTCGCTGCCGGGCGGCGAGCACACCGACAACATCGTCGACGGCCACTGGATTTCCCTGGTCACACCGTCGACCTGGCGCACCGTCGGCCGATTGACCTGATAGTCGTAGTAATCCTCGGAGTCGAGCTCGGCCAACGGCTCGGCGTCCCAGATCAGTTCCAGATGCTCGACCGCGCCGCTGGCCGCGTCACCGGCGTCGTTCCACCCCTCGAAGGCGGCGACCAGTACCGGATCCCGCAACGTCGGCAGTTCCGGATCGGGAGTTTCACTGGCGTTCACTCGGTCAGCCTACGGCGTGCGGCGATATGGCGTGTCGTATGGCGGCCGGACCGGGTGGCGTGTTTCCGCGCGCGGACGCCGCGGCGCCGGGCCGGGCGTGTGGTCCAGGACACCGAGGCTCTACGCCGTGGCCTGGATCGTCGGCCCCCCCACTACGCTGGAACGCATGTCTGCGTCCGTCCCCGCCGAGTTCGACACCACGCTACTCGACACGCTGCGCCGCCGTGTCGTCATCGGCGACGGTGCGATGGGCACCATGCTGCAAGCAGCTGATCTGACCCTCGATGATTTCCGCGGGTTGGAGGGCTGTAACGAGATCCTCAACGACACCCGCCCCGACGTCCTGCGCGGCATCCACCGCGCCTATTTCGAAGCGGGCGCCGACGCGGTCGAGACCAACACCTTCGGCTGCAACCTGCCCAACCTCGCCGACTACGACATCGCCGACCGGATCCGCGACCTCTCCGAGCGGGGAACCCGGCTGGCCCGCGAGGTCGCCGACGAGATGGGACCGTCTCCTGACGGTACGCCACGCTACGTGCTCGGCTCGATGGGGCCGGGCACCAAGCTGCCCACGCTCGGTCACGCCCCGTTCGCCGCGCTGCGCGACGCCTACGCCGAGGCCGCCCTCGGCATGCTGGACGGCGGCGCCGACGCCATCCTCATCGAGACCTGCCAGGACTTGCTGCAGGTCAAGGCGGCGGTGACCGGCAGCAAGCGCGCGATGGCGAAGCTGGGCCGCCGGATCCCGATCATCACGCACGTCACGGTGGAGACCACGGGCACGATGCTGGTCGGTAGCGAGATCGGCGCGGCGCTCACCGCGCTGGAGCCCCTCGGCATCGACATGATCGGCCTGAACTGCGCGACCGGCCCGGACGAGATGAGCGAGCACCTGCGCCACTTGTCCCGGCACGCGCAGGTGCCGGTCTCGGTGATGCCGAACGCCGGGCTGCCGGTGCTCGGCGCGGACGGGGCGGTCTACCCGCTCACCCCCGAGGAACTGGCGGTCGCGCTGCGCGGGTTCGTCACCGAGTTCGGCCTGGCCCTGGTCGGCGGCTGCTGCGGTACCACGCCCGAGCACATCCGCCAGGTCACCGCCGCGGTGCGCGAAGTCGAGCCGGCCCTGCCGCCGATCGCGCAGCGGCGCGCGCCGGTGCACGAGCCGAGCGTGTCCAGCATGTACACCGCGGTGCCGTTCGAGCAGGACGCCTCGGTCCTGATGATCGGCGAACGCACGAACGCCAACGGCTCCAAGGCATTCCGTGAGGCCATGCTCGCCGGGGACTGGCAGAAGTGCTTGGACATCGCCAAGGACCAGACCCGTGACGGGGCACACATGCTCGACCTGTGCGTCGACTACGTCGGCCGGGACGGCACCCGCGACATGTCGGAGCTGGCGAGCAGGCTGGCCACCGCTTCGACGTTGCCGATCATGCTCGACTCCACCGAGGCCCCCGTACTGCGGGCCGGGCTGGAGCACCTGGGCGGGCGTTGCGCGGTCAACTCGGTGAACTACGAGGACGGCGCCGGTCCCGATTCGCGGTTCCAGCAGACCATGCGCCTGGTCGCCGAGCACGGCGCCGCCGTGGTCGCGCTGACCATCGACGAGGAGGGCCAGGCCCGCACCGCGGCGAAGAAGGTGGAGATCGCCGAGCGGCTGATCGCCGACATCACCGGCAACTGGGGGCTGTCGGAGAGCGACATCATCATCGACACGCTCACCTTCACCCTGGGCACCGGCCAGGAGGAGTCGCGCCGCGACGGGCTGGAGACCATCGAGGCCATCCGCGAGCTCAAGCGTCGTCATCCACGGGTGCAGACCACCTTGGGTCTGTCCAACATCTCCTTCGGCCTCAATCCGGCCGCCCGGCAGGTGCTCAACTCGGTCTTCATGCACGAATGCGTCCAAGCCGGTCTGGATTCGGCGATCGTGCACGCCTCCAAGATCCTGCCGATCAGCCGTATCCCGGAGGAGCAGCGCGAGGCCGCGCTGGATCTGGTGTACGACCGCCGCGCGGAGGACTACGACCCGCTGCAGAAGCTGATGGCGCTGTTCGAAGGCGTGTCCACCTCCTCGTCGAAGGCGTCGCGGGCGGAGGAACTGGCCGCGCTTCCGTTGTTCGAGCGGCTGGAGCGGCGGATCGTCGACGGTGAACGCGCCGGGATGGAAGCCGACCTGGACGCGGCCATGACCGAGGTGCCGCCGCTGCAGATCATCAACGAGACCCTGCTGGCCGGGATGAAGACGGTCGGCGAGCTGTTCGGGTCCGGTCAGATGCAGCTGCCGTTCGTGCTGCAGTCCGCCGAGGTGATGAAGGCCGCCGTCGCGTACCTCGAGCCGCACATGGAGGCCACCGACGACAGCGGCAAGGGCCGCATCGTGCTGGCCACCGTGAAGGGCGACGTGCACGACATCGGCAAGAACCTGGTCGACATCATCCTGTCGAACAACGGCTACGAGGTGGTCAACCTCGGCATCAAGCAGCCGATCGCCACCATCCTGGACGCGGCGGTGGACAAGAAGGCCGACGTCATCGGTATGTCGGGCCTGCTGGTCAAGTCGACCGTGGTGATGAAGGAGAACCTCGAGGAGCTCAACGCCAAGGGCGTGGCCGAGCAGTTCCCGGTGCTGCTGGGCGGTGCGGCGCTCACCCGCTCCTACGTGGAGAACGACCTGACCGAGGTGTACGAGGGCGACGTGCACTACGCGCGCGACGCGTTCGAGGGCCTGCGGCTGATGGACGACATCATGACCCGCAAACGCGGCGGCGACCTCGACCCGGACAGCCCGGAGGCCGTCGCCGAGCGGGAGAAGGCCGCCGAGCGCAGAGCGCGCCACGAGCGCTCCAAGCGGATCGCGGCGGAGCGCAGGGCGAACGAGGCGCCCGTCGTGGTGCCGGAGCGCTCCGACGTCGCGGCCGACCTGCCGGTGCCGGTGCCGCCGTTCTGGGGCACACGGGTGGTGAAAGGCCTTTCACTGCACGAGTATTCGGGCCTGCTCGACGAGCGAGCGCTGTTCCTGGGGCAGTGGGGCCTGCGTGGGCAGCGCGGTGGCGACGGTCCCGGCTACGAGGAACTGGTGGAGACCGAGGGCAGGCCGCGTCTGCGCGCCTGGCTGGACCGATTGAGCACCGAGGGCGTCTTGCAGCACGCCGCGGTGGTGTACGGCTACTTCCCCGCGGTGTCCGAAGGCGACGACGTCATCGTGCTCTCCGAACCGGAACCCGATGCGCCGGAGCGGTACCGGTTCACCTTCCCGCGGCAGCAGCGCGACCGGTTCCTGTGCATCGCCGACTTCATCCGTTCGCGGGAGTACGCGCGCTCGACCGGTCAGGTGGACGTGCTGCCGTTCCAGCTGGTCACAATGGGTCAGCCGATCGCCGACTTCGCCAACGAGCTGTTCGCCGGCGACAGCTACCGCGATTACCTCGAGGTGCACGGCATCGGCGTCCAGCTCACCGAGGCGCTCGCCGAGTACTGGCACCGCCGCGTCCGCGAGGAGCTCGTCCTCGACGGTCACGCGGTCGCCGACTCCGACCCGGCCGACGTGCTGGAGTACTTCAAGCTCGGCTATCGCGGCGCCCGCTACTCGTTCGGCTACGGCGCCTGCCCGGACCTGGAGGACCGCGCCAAACTGGTCGACCTGCTCGAAGCCGATCGCATCGGCGTCGTGCTCTCGGAGGAGTTGCAGCTGCATCCGGAGCAGTCCACCGACGCCTTTGTCCTGCTGCATCCGGAGGCGAAGTACTTCAACGCGTAGCCGTTCGCCGATGCGGTGCGGCGCCGACGCCCGAGGGTCTCGGCGCCGCGCTGCCAGCGCGAATACGGCTGCCCGATCGTCAGGCGCGAGGCTTTGGGAGCCGTATCGGTACGTCGCCTCTGCCGCGGGTCGGCATCGCTGGTTCCTGACGCTCTCGACGGGCCGATCGGTCTGCCGAGTGCCCGGGGGCGCGCCATCTTCGTCTCGCGGATCGGGCGCAGGCGCGCGGAGTCCAGCGGACCTGAGCGCCTTTCTCGGTCTGTCCGTCCGTTCGTGGTCCGCAGCGGGCGGCGCGGCCGGACGGCGATCCGTGGTGGACTGTGAGCAATAGCGAGATGCTCTCGTGAAGAGGGCCTTTGCTACCTGCCCGGATGTCATGTCTCGCGTGCATCGGGGCGCTCGTCGGCGCGTCACAGTGGCGGGCGCGCGCGGTTTACCTGGGCGATCGTCCGTCCCCGCACCGGGAGGTGGCTGTGTGTCGGGTGGATGTGCCATTGTCGAAGGCGTTGTAACTGCATCCGGGGCAGTCGGCGGATGCGTTCGCGTCCCTGCTCAGTGGTGCAAAGCACCTCGGCGCGTACGCTTTCGGAATTCTTCCGGGCTTGCGTGTGGAGTGCGAGACGGCTAGGCGCGCAAGTAGGAAGAGGCACACCACCATGACGGCGGATCGATTGATCGCGGGACGTTACCGGCTCACGGATCCGATCGGCACCGGCGCCATGGGCGTGGTGTGGCGGGCCACCGACGTCCGGCTGCAGCGCACCGTCGCGGTCAAACAGGTTCTCCTCGGTCCCGGACTCACCGGATCGGCTGCGCTGGAGGCGAAACGGCGTGCCATGCGGGAGGGGCGGATCGCCGCGCGCCTGCACCACCCGAATGCGATCACCGTGTTCGACGTGGCCGAGGAAGACGGCCAGCCCTGGCTGGTCATGGAGTACCTGGACGCGCCGAGCCTGGCGACCAAGCTGTCGGGCAACCGGACGCTGCCGCCGCTGGAGGTCGCTCGGATCGGCGCGCAGGCGGCGAGCGCCTTGGCCGCGGCGCACGACGCGGGGATCATGCACCGGGACGTGAAGCCGGCGAATCTGCTGGTCGCCGACGACGGCACGGTCAAGATCACCGACTTCGGCATCTCCCGCGCGGTCGGCGACGTGACGGTCACGGCCACCGGGTTTCTCGCCGGGACACCGGCCTACCTGTCGCCCGAGGTGGCGCGCGGAGAGGACCCGGAACCGGCTTCCGACGTCTTCGCTCTCGGTTCGACGTTGTACGCGGCGGTGCAGGGCGCTCCACCGTTCGGCGAGAGCGACAACCCGCTGGCCCTGCTGCACGCGGTGGCGCGGGGCGAAATCCCGGCGCCGGAGGCGGCCGGCGCGCTGGGGCCGGTGCTGATGTACCTGCTCGCCCCGGCCGTCGCCGACCGCCCGACCATGCGGGAGGCGAAAGCGCTCCTCGAAGCCGTCGCGGCGGGACGGGATCCGGAGCTGCCCGCCTCGGTGACCAAGGTGATCCCCGCCCCCGGCGCCACGACGACCGTGCTGCCCGACCCCGCCGCTGCCGTATCGCAGGGGCAGTCGGACGATACCGGTGTCACCGCGGTCGTACCCGCCGCTGTATCGGGTCCGGCCGTGCCGCAAGGAGTTACGTCACGGCCGGTGCCGAGGTGGGCCGGGGTGGCGGCGACGTTGCGGAGTGTTCTGAGCGGCAGGCAGCACCGCCGACTGATCGCCGTGGAAGTCGCCGCGGTGGTCGGGGTGCTGATCCTGGTCGGCATCATCGCAACGCTGGCCGGCGTGGACGGCGAGGGCGGCGCCGCGCCGACGTCGTCGGTCGAGCCTCCGGCCGCCGTGGCGCCCGAGAACACGCAGGCGCCGGCCGACGCGGCCGGAGCCGAGCCGCGACAGGCGCCGGTGCAAGCTCCCGCTCCAGCCCCGGCGCAAACTTCCGCCTCCTCAGCGCCCGTGCCCACTCCTGGACCCGTGCCGGGGCCCGCGCCCACTTCAGCGGGTGCTCCGCTGCCCCCGCCTGCCCCGGGCACCACCCCTCCGGCGCAAACGACGAACCCCGCGCCGAGCCCCACTCCACCGCCCAGCACCACGCCGCAGGCCACGTCGAGCCCTGCCCCGACCACCACGGGACCGGCCGCCACCGCGACGACCACCCCGTCCGGTCCGCCGACGCCCGACCGGATCGCCTCGTTCATCCAGGGCTACTACGGCATGCTGCCCACCAACGTGTCCGGCGCCTGGACGCAGCTGGCCCCCGGCTACCAGGCCAAGACCGGCTACGACTCCTACGTGAACTTCTGGGGCACGATTCGCTCGGTGAGCGTGGGCTCGGTTACGCAGAACGGCGCGAATCGTGCGGTCGTCGCGTTGACCTACACCTTGAAGAACGGCACGACGACTTCCGAGAGCCGCTGGATCGAGGTCGTCGGCGACAGTGCCAAGTTGCAGATCGCCGCATCGGGTACCTAGGGGGAGACGGCCGAGTCCTGGCCTGCGCCATCAAGTAACCCAGCCCTCCGAGGGTGAGCAGGCTCGGCTGCGGAGCGGCTTCGTCCCGGCGGTACGGTTCGTGCGGCGGCAGGGTGATCTCGGGCGGTCGCCGCGGTGCCCGTGACATGGACGAGAGCTGGGAGAAGGACCGAAACGTGACAGCGCGACTGGCTGGAGTGCTCTGGGACATGGACGGCACGCTCCTCGACTCGGAGAAGCTCTGGGATGTCGCGGTGCGGGAACTGGCACGTGAGCACGGTCACGAGATGACCGATGCGATCCGGCACGCGCTGATCGGGGCGTCCGGCCCGAACGCGCTGCGGATCATGTTCACCGGCTTGGGTATCGAGCCCACGCCGGACTCGTTGCGTGCGGCGGGGGAGTTCCTGGAGCGGCGGGTGACCGACTTGATGACCGGCCCCATCCCGTGGCGGCCTGGTGCGAAGGATGCGCTGGCCATGGTACGCGCGGCGGGGCTGGCCAGCGCGCTCGTCACCAATACCAAGCGGTCGCTCACGGAGTTCGGTCTCGACACGCTGGGCCGGGACTTCTTCGATGTCTCGGTCTGCGGCGACGAGGTGGCGCACGGCAAGCCGGAGCCGGATGTCTACCTGCGCGCTGCCGAGCTGCTCGGGCTCGATCCGGAACAGTGTGTGGCGGTGGAGGATTCGCCGACCGGTACGCGTGCGGCGCAGGCCGCGGGCTGCGCGGTGGTGGTCGTCCCGTGCGAGATTCCCGTGCCGCACGCGCCAGGGCGGGTGTTCCGGGATTCGCTGATCGGGTTGACCGTCGCGGAACTCGAAATCGCTCTGCGCGTGCGGGGTTGAGCCATCCGGGTGGCCGCGTTGCGCGACATCGGCGCACCCGCCATGCCGAGAGTTACTGTGCCGCAACGGGTGTGCGTGCAGATGATAGGTGTGACCGTGATCACCGGCAATCTCGTCGAATCCCGGGCGTGTCGGCGACCGCTCCACCAAAATGACGCCATGGCAGCGTTGGGCGTCCTCGACGAGATCGTAGATACCGGACGGTATCCCCTGGCGGACCCGGAAGGACCCACGCTGCGGGAAGCGGTTCGGCGCGCCCGTGCGGAACTGGCCGACACCGGATGCACCGTGCTGCGTGGCTTCATCCGTCCGGAACTGACCGAGACGTTGCGGGCACAGGGCGAGCTGATGGCCCCGCACGCCCACTACGAGGTCGAGCGGGTCAACGCCTACAACATTCCGCTGGACGCAGACCTGCCCGAGGACCATCCGGGCCGGATCGTGCTCGAGCGGGGCAACGCCTTCGTGCCCCGCGACCGCATCCCCGCCGACGCGCTGATCCACCGGCTCTACACCGACGAGCTGTTCCAGCGATTCGTCGCCGACTGCTTCGACCTGTCGGAATTGCACGAATTCGCCGATCCCCTCGCGGGACTGTGCCTGAACGTCGTCGCGCCGGGCATGTCGCACCCCTGGCATTTCGACACCAACGAATTCACCGTCTCGATGCTGACCCAGCCCGCCGAGGAAGGCGGCGTCTTCGAGTACTGCCCCAACATCCGCACACCCGAGGCGGAACACCTCGACGACGTCCGCGCCGTGCTCACCGGCACCGGCGAGCGCTTCGTCCAGCGGCTCGAACTGCGTCCGGGCGACCTGCAGCTGTTCCAGGGTCGCTTCTCGTTGCACCGCGTCTCACCCGTCGACGGTGCGCGTCAGCGCCATTCGGCCATTTTCGCCTACACCGATCGTCCCGGGATGGTCGGCACGGTGGAGCGCACCCGGCAGTTGTTCGGCCGCGTGCTACCCGACCACCTAGCCGCCGCGGCCGACGCCGTCCGGGGCGATCGACTGCTCGACTGAGCCGAACGGCTCGACTGACCGAGCTCGACCCGAGAGGACCGACAGTGCCAGTGCCGTTAGACACCACCGGGAAAGCGTCTTTCGACGATATCTACGTCCGCCCCGATCCGCGCGCCTACTACGCGCGCATGTCCGAATTGGACTACCGCATTCCGGAACTGGCGAAACCGTTCTTCCAGCAGCAGATTCGGGAATACCGCGCGTCCGCTCGGGTCGCCGTGCCGACCGTGCTCGACCTCGGCTGCTCCTACGGCGTGAACGCCGCGCTGCTGCGCCTCGACACCACGATCGGCGAGTTGGCCGAGCATTACGCCGCCGCCGACACCGATCGGGCCGGTCTGATCCGGCGCGATCGAGACCGCGTCGCGGCGCGGGCCGCGGTGGAGGACGTCCGCTTCCTCGGCATGGACGCCGCCCGCCCAGCCCTGGAATACGCGCGGGAGGCCGGGCTCCTGCACGACGTCGTGCACGCCGACCTCGAGTCCGGCGAGCCGACCGACGAGCAGCGCGCCCTGCTCGCGACCGCCGATCTGGTCGTCTCCACCGGCTGCGTCGGGTACATCACCGAGAAAACCTTGACCAGAGTGGCCACCGCGCACCCGCGCAGGCGGCCGTGGATGGCACACTTCGTACTGCGCATGTTCGACTTCGCACCGATCGAGGCGGAACTCGCCGCGCTCGGCTACCGGACCGAGCAGGCGCCGGGGTTGTACGAGCAACGCAGGTTCGCCTCCGCGGCCGAACAGGCGCAGGTGCTGAACACCCTGTCCGCCAACGGGATCGACACGACCGGCCGGGAAGACCAGGGCTGGCTGTATGCCAACCTGTACGTGTCCAGGCCGCTGCCGAAACATCACGCCGACACCGAGGACTCGCATTGACCGAACGCACCTTCGCCGCCGACGACCACCTACCCCGGGTGCCCCTGCCGACGCTGGAGGACAGCTGTGGCCGGTTCCTGCAGTGGTGCGAGCCGCTGCTGACCGCCGACGAGATCGCCGCCACCCGGGCCGCGGTCGACGACCTGTTGCGACCCGACGGGCCGGGGCGCACGCTGCACGCGGCGCTCGCGGAGTACGACGCGACGCCCGGTGTCGGCAGCTGGCTCGACCTGTTCTGGCCGTCGCGATACCTGGGCAGGCGGGACCGGATCGCCCTGAACGCGAACTTCTTCTTCCTGTTCCGGGACGACACCCCACTGGCCGCCTCCACCGCCGCCACTCAGGTGGACCGGGCGGCGGGCATCATCTCCGCCGCCGTCGGCTACAAGCTGGCCCTCGACCGGGAGGCCATCCCGCCGGTGACCCAGCGCGGGCAGCAGCTGTCCATGTGGCAGAACAAGTACCTGTTCTCCGAGACCAGGATCCCCGGCGTGGAGCAGGACACGGTCCGGGTCCCCTACAGCCCGGAATGGCCGGGTCACTCACAGGCCCGGCACATCGTGGTGTTCTTCCACGGCAGCACCTTCCGGATGGACGTGATCGGCCCGGACGGAGCGCCGTACTCGCCGGAGGATCTCGCCGACGGGCTGCGCGCGGTGCTGAAGGCGGGCGCCCGCCCTGCCCGCACCGACACCGCCGTCGGGCACCTCACCACCAAGGCCCGCGCGGAATGGGCCCAGAGCAGGCAGCGGCTGCTGGCCGAGCCTGCGAACGCCGCGGCGCTGGACACCATCGAGACCGCGCTGTTCGCCGTCTGCCTCGAGGACTTCGCCCCGCGCGACGAACTGCACGCCTGCGACGAGTTGCTGCACGGCGACAGCGCGAACCGGTGGTTCGACAAGTCGGTGTCCTTCATCGTCTTCGCCGACGGACAGGCGGGCATCAATGTCGAGCACTGCGGACTCGACGGCACCACCATCCTGTCGTTCGTGGACACCCTGCTGGAAACCTCGGTGCCGGATCACGCCGCCCGCTCCGGCGCACAGGCGCAGGGACTGCCCGCGGTGGAGCCGGTCGAGTTCGTGCTCGACGAGGCGCAGCGCGGCGATATCGCCGCGGCGGCCGCCGCCTTCGCCCAGTACGCCGCGGCGAACGCCACCCAGACGGTGTCGTTCCCGGACTTCGGCACCGCCAGGGCCAAGCAGCTGGGCATCTCGCCGGACGCGTTCGCGCAGTTGAGCTACCAGCTGGCCCATCGGCGCAGCAAGGGGCTGACCGGCGCGACCTACGAGTCCATCGCGACCAGGCAGTACCGCAACGGCCGCACCGAGGCCATGCGGGTGATCACCCCGGAGATGATCGCCTTCGTGGACGCGATGCAGGACCAGGACGCGAGCGCCGAGGCGAAGCTCGCCGCGGCGCGGACGGCCGCGTCCGCGCACGTGGAGCGGGCCAAGCAGTGCCAGGCCGGGGACGCGCCCGAGCAGCACCTGTGGGAGCTGCAGTGGATCCAGCGCCGCCGCGGCGCGGAACTGGGCGTCACCGACCCGATCCCGCTCTACGACAGCCCCGGCTGGACGATCATGCGCGACGACTACCTGAGCACCAGCTCGGCGCCGTCGGTCAACATCCGCTACTTCGGTTTCGGCTCCACCAGCCCCCGCTGCATCGGCATCGCCTACGTCCTGCTGCCGGACCGCTGGAATCTCTACCTGGCCACTCCGAAGCCGGTCGCCGACCAGATGCACGCGTTCGCCGACCACCTCCGCACGGCGGTCGCCGACCTGCAGGCGCTGCTCGCCGGGAACTAGCCGCTTTCCGCCCGGTTCCTCCGCACCCGGTCAGGGGCGGAGGAACCGGGCGGTCGCCGTTACCGGCCATCGTGGGCCGGAGCAACAGACCCGCATCCGGGTCTGAAACAATGGCTCATCGTGAAGAACTTCGAATCCCTGTTCGCCGAACTGCAGGATCGTGCGGTCAACCGCCCCGAGGGGTCCGGAACCGTTGCCGCGCTGGACGCAGGCGTGCATGCCCAGGGTAAGAAGGTGCTCGAGGAGGCCGGTGAAGTGTGGCTGGCCGCCGAACACGAGAGCGACGAGTCGCTCGCCGAGGAGATCTCCCAGCTGCTGTATTGGGTGCAGGTGCTGATGGTGGGTCGCGGGCTGAAGCTCGAAGACGTGTACCGACATCTGTGATGACGGCCGTCCGACACCCCGTTTCTCCTCCCGAAAGGACTCCCTCCATGCTGCGCGTCGCAGTTCCCAACAAAGGCGCCCTCTCCGAATCCGCCGTCTCGATCCTCGCCGAGGCGGGCTACCGCAAGCGCACCGATTCCCGCGATCTGACCGTGCTCGACCCGGCCAACCAGGTCGAGTTCTTCTTTCTGCGGCCCAAGGACATCGCGATCTACGTCGGTTCCGGGGAGCTGGATCTCGGCATCACCGGTCGTGATCTCGCCCTCGATTCCGGCGCACCGGTGCAGGAACGGCTCGCTCTCGGCTTCGGCCGCTCCACCTTCCGCTACGCCGCCCCGGCCGGACGGGAGTGGAAGGTCGAGGACCTCGCCGACAAGCGCATCGCCACTTCCTACCCGAACCTGGTGCTCGACGATCTGCGCGGCCGCGGCATCGAGGCCGAGGTGATCCGCCTCGACGGCGCGGTGGAGATCTCCATCCAGCTCGGCGTCGCCGACGCCATCGCCGACGTCGTCGGCTCCGGGCGCACGCTGCGCCAGCACAACCTCGTCGCGTTCGGTGAATCGCTGTGCGACTCCGAGGGGGTGCTGGTCGAGCGCAAGGACGCCGATCGCGGCGACCGGGCACGGAATCAGCTCGTCGCCCGGATCCAGGGCGTGGTCTTCGCCCAGCAGTACGTCATGCTGGACTACGACTGCCCGAAGGACCTGCTCGACGAGGCGTTCGTCATCACCCCCGGGTTGGAATCGCCGACCGTGGCGCCGCTGGCCGACGCCGGCTGGGTCGCGGTGCGCGCACTGGTGCCGCGCAAGAAGAGCAACGAGTTGATGGACAAGCTGGCCGATCTGGGCGCGAAAGCCATCCTGGCCACGGACATTCGCTCCTGCCGCGCATTCTGAACGCCGGATTCGTCCGATACGCCTGATTCGTTCAGGCTGAGCGCAATCGGTGTGCCCTGTGACCGGGGGTTGCTACCGTGCGGCCTCTCGATGAGGAAACGCAAGGAGCCCCCGTGTCACAGTCACCACCCGAGGAGCAGTCGGGCAGCACATTCACCTGGAACGAGGACTGGCTGGCGGCGATCGCCGGGCTGATCCTGATCGCGCTGGTTCTGCTCGGCGCGATTCCGGATTGGCTGGTGCCGTGATGGCCGGGACCGGCCCCGAACCGGCGAAGGAATCGAAGGCCTTGGCGGACAAGGATTCCGGCGTGGCCGCGCCCGGCGGAATCCCGTCATCCGAGACGGAAGCGGTGCAGGCGACGTCCCGGCCGACCGCCGGGACCATCGCGGCCGGTATCGCGGTCGTGATCGTGCTCGGCGCCCTCACCCGATACTTCGAGACACATGTGCCGCGGTGGGCAGTGGGCACTCCGTTCCAGCGGGTCGCCAAGTCCGTCGAATACCCGGTGTACGCCATCGCCCTGGGTCTGCTCGGCAATGTCGTGCTGAGCAAACTCGCACTGCGCGACCGGCTTTCGGCGGGATTCCGCACCGAATTCTTCATCAAGACCGGCGTGGTGCTGCTCGGCGCTTCGATCAACCTGAAGGTCCTGGTCACCGCGGCGGGGCCGTCGATCCTGCAAGCGCTGCTGCTGATCACGGCCGTGTTCGGCTTCACCTGGTGGCTGGGCGGACGCCTCGGGCTGGACGACAAGCTGCGCGCGCTGCTGTCCTCGGCGGTGTCGATCTGCGGTGTCAGCGCGGCCATCGCCGCGGCGGGCGCGGTGCAGGCGCGGCGCGAGCAGATCGCCTACGCCGCCTCGCTGGTGATCGTCTTCGCGCTGCCCTCGATCTTCCTGCTGCCCTGGCTGGCGGAGGTGTTCGGCTTGTCGGACGCGGTCGCGGGCGCCTGGATCGGCGGCAATATCGACACCACGGCGGCGGTCGCGGCCTCCGGCGCCATCGCGGGGGAGAAGGCGCTGCAGATCGCCACCATCGTCAAGACCACGCAGAACGCGCTGATCGGCGTGGTCGCCATCGCGCTGACCGCGTACTTCACGCTGCGCGTCGAGCGGGCGCCCGGTGCGGTGCGGCCCTCGCCGCGCCAGTTCTGGGAGCGGTTCCCGAAGTTCGTGCTCGGCTTCATCGCCGCCTCGATCATCGGCACGCTGTACCTACAGGCGGTGGACAAGAAGTCCGGGGCGGCGCACATCGCGATCATCAACGATCTGCGCACCTGGTTCCTGATCTTCGCGTTCGTCTCCATCGGCTTGGAGTTCTCGCTGCGCGGACTGCGGGAAGCGGGCTGGCGGCCGGTCGTGGTGTTCGGGTCCGCGGCGGTCGTGAATCTCGCGGTGGGTCTCGGACTCTCGGTGCTGCTGTTCCACAATTTCACCGCCTGAGCGTCGGCTCCCATGGATACGCAACCGAAACTCGGGCACGCGGTGTCGCCCGGTCCTGGACATCGGGGCCGGTCGGCCCGCCGTTCGGGAAATGTTCACCGGCCGAATTCGCGGGTCGGCTCGAAACCACCGGCCTCATCGGGAAGACTGTCGGGCGTGTCGGACAGGACCAACGACGAGAAGGCCGCGGCGGAGCCGGGCCGACGAGCGACCACCCCGGCGGCCGGCGGTGTCGCCGCGCGCGTCCCGGCGTGGACCCGGATACGAAATCTGTTCATCATCGCGGGTGACGCGGTGCTGGTCGTGGTCCTGATCGGAGCGGTTTTCCTGCTCGGCGAGCGCGGAACGTCATTGGACTTCCTGGTGGCCGCGCTGCGCCACTAGCTCGTCAGTCCGAGACGGCTTCGGCCAGGGTCTCGTCCGGGGATTCGGTGACGCCGCCGCTCGGCCAGCCAGGGTAGGGCGGCGGCGTGCCGCCGAATGCCGGGCACAAAGGCTTGTAGTCGCAGTACGAGCACAGCCAGCTGGTGTTCGGCTGGAAGTCCCCGGTACGGCCCGCCTCGAGAATGGCCGCCCACAGTGCCGAGAGCGTGCGCTCGAAGCGCAACAACTCCTGCTCCTCGGGGGCGTAGGTGAGGATCTGCTCGTCGGCGAGGTAGATCAGCCGCAGCTGGGCGGGCACGAGGCCGCGGGTGCGCAGCACGACCAGCGCGTAGAACTTCAACTGGAAGAGCGCTTTGGTCTCTTGCGTCGGCCCCGGCGCACGGCCGGTCTTGTAGTCCACGACGCGCAGGGCGCCGCTGGGCGCGAGGTCGATCCGGTCGACGAACCCGCGCAGCGGCGCGCCGTCGGCAAGTTCCACCTCCACCCGGGCTTCGCGCGATTCCGGATCGAACCGGGTCGGATCCTCCAGCCGGTAGTAGCTGCGCACCAGCGCGCGCACCTCCTCGAGGAACGCGTCGAGTTGCCCGGCGGCGACCAGTTCCGCCACCTCCGGCTGTTGGGCGTGCACCCGCGCCCACGCCGTCGGCACCAGGGCCTCGGCGCGCTCGGGCACCCGCTCGGCCGCGGGCAGCCCGTAGAGGTCCTCCAGCACCGCGTGCACCACCGTGCCGCGCACCGCGTGCACCGAGGGCCGCTCCGGTATCCGATCGATCGCGCGGAAACGGTATTTCAGCGGACACTGCTTGAAATCCGTTGCCCGGGAAGGCGAGAGCGCGGGCCGGGCGCGGGTGGCCTTCGCATCGGGCGGGGCGCTCCGCGCGTCGTCGGCAGGGGGCGTGGACACGGGCGAGCACATACCTGGCAGGCTATCCGGCGGCACCGACACGCCGGTGCGTCACAGCACGATTCCGACAAGTGGAACGGAGATTCATGACGGCCAGACGGACCGGGCCATTCACCATCGGTGACCGGGTGCAGCTGACCGATGCCAAAGGACGCCTGTACACGGTGGTCTTGGAGCCGGGCAAGGAATTCCACACCCATCGCGGCGGGATCAAGCACGACAGCCTGATCGGCGCCGACGAGGGCAGCGTGGTGCATTCCACCAACGGCACGCCCTACCTCGCACTGCGTCCGCTGCTGATCGACTACGTGCTGTCCATGCCGCGCGGCGCCGCGGTGATCTACCCGAAGGACGCCGCGCAGATCGTGCACGAGGGCGACATGTTCCCCGGCGCGCGTGTGCTGGAAGCCGGCGCGGGGTCCGGTGCGCTGACCTGCTCGCTGCTGCGGGCGGTGGGGCCGCAGGGGCAGGTGGTGTCCTACGAGATCCGCGCCGACCACGCCGAGCACGCGATCCGCAACGTCGAGACGTTCTTCGGCGAGCGGCCGGCGAACTGGTCGCTGACCGTGGGTGACGTGGCCGACTACACCGGAGAGCCGGTGGATCGCGCGGTACTGGACATGCTCGCGCCGTGGGATGCGTTGCCGGCGGTGTCCAAGGCGCTCGTGCCGGGCGGCGTGCTGATCGTCTATGTGGCCACCGTCACCCAGCTGTCGAAAGTGGTCGAAGCGCTACGCGAGCAGGAGTGCTGGACCGAGCCACGCTCCTGGGAGTCGCTGGTGCGGCCGTGGCATGTGGTCGGCCTCGCCGTGCGGCCCGAACATCGCATGCAGGGTCACACCGCCTTCCTGGTCAGCGCCCGCAGGCTAGCCGAGGGCACCGTCACGCCCAAGCCGCAGCGCAGGCCGTCGAAGGGCTGAGCGCGGCCGGGCGGGCGGGGGGTGTGGCCGACTCAGGCCGGGACGCAGGGCGCCTGCGCGAAGCCGAGCAGCAGACAGCCGCTCGCGTCCGACAGCTTCCAGGTGCCGTCGACATTTTCCCAGCTCAGCGGCACGGCGGGGGCGGCGCCGTGCGGGGAGGTTATGGTCACCTGCGCGTTCGCGGTGTTGCCCTGGGTGGTGATGTCGGCGACGGCGAAGGTGAGCGTGTAGCCTTGCAGGCCCGCGTTCATCCGGTCGATGTTCGCCGTCCGCTTTTCGCCGTCGACGATCAGCTTGGTCTTCGCTGCCGTGGGTACAGCCGGATCGGTGAGTTCGACCAGCACCGCCTGCAAGGTCTCTGCGGTCGGGGCGCCGGTCGCATGGTCGGTGTGATCATGGGTGACCGACGCCGCGGCGCTGGTGCTGGCCGAGGTCGCCGCGCCGGTGGAGTCGTCGTCGGAGCCGCACGCCGCCACCGCGCCGGAGATGGCCATCGCCGCCGCGGCGGTGACGAGGGAAACACGCAGGGTTCTCGCGGGAAGGAGCATGGTCGGCAACCTTTCGGCTCGAGCGGCGAGGAGGCTCGCCAGGGTCGGGTTAGGGGAGGCTAACATGGTGGTCCGGCCGCCGATCGCGGCCCAGATGTGATCACCACGAAACCATGTCGGAAAGCGAGAACGGGTCGCGCCCGGTAGCGTTGATAGACCGGGACTGGGAGGAGCAGCACATGAGCCCCATCGAGAATTCGGATTCGGCGGCCTGGAGAGAGCTCGAGGCAGTGCGCGCCGAGGCGGCTGCACTCCGAAGGCAACTCGCCGATTCGCCGGATCGCACACGGGAATTGGAAGCCCGCATCGATTCGCTGACCATTCGCAACACGAAGCTGATGGACACCCTCAAGGAAGCGCGCCAGCAGCTGGTGGCGCTGCGCGAGGAGGTCGATCGGCTGGGTCAGCCACCGAGCGGATACGGCATTCTGATCGGTGTGTACGACGATCAGACGGTCGACGTGTTCACTTCGGGTCGCAAGATGCGGTTGACGTGTTCACCGAACATCGAGACCTCGACGCTCGAATACGGTCAGACCGTCCGCCTCAACGAGGCGCTCACGGTCGTCGAGGCCGGGCACTACGACGCGGTCGGCGAGATCGGCACCCTCCGGGAGATCCTCGATGACGGCCGTCGCGCCCTGGTCGTCGGCCATGCCGACGAGGAGCGTGTGGTGTGGCTGGCAGGCCCGCTGGCGAAGGTCGCCGAGATGGACGACCTCGATGATCCCGATTCCCCCATCCGCAAGCTGCGGCCGGGCGACTCGCTGCTGGTCGACACGAAGGCCGGTTTCGCCTTCGAGCGCATCCCCAAGGCCGAGGTCGAGGACCTCGTGCTGGAAGAGGTGCCCGACGTCGACTACAGCGACATCGGCGGTCTCGGCAGGCAGATCGAGCAGATCCGCGACGCGGTGGAGCTGCCGTTCCTGCACAAGGACCTCTTCCGCGAGTACGCGCTGCGTCCGCCGAAGGGTGTGCTGCTCTACGGTCCGCCCGGCTGCGGTAAGACGCTCATCGCCAAGGCGGTGGCCAACTCGCTGGCCAAGAAGATCGCCGAGGCGCGCGGTGAGGATGCCAAGGAAGCCAAGTCGTACTTCCTGAACATCAAGGGCCCCGAGCTGCTCAACAAGTTCGTGGGTGAGACCGAGCGCCACATCCGGATCATCTTCCAGCGGGCCCGCGAGAAGGCGTCCGAGGGCACGCCGGTGATCGTGTTCTTCGACGAGATGGATTCCATCTTCCGCACCCGCGGCTCCGGCGTCTCCTCCGACGTCGAGACCACGGTGGTGCCGCAGCTGCTGTCGGAGATCGATGGTGTCGAGGGCCTGGAGAACGTCATCGTGATCGGCGCCTCCAACCGCGAGGACATGATCGATCCCGCGATCCTGCGGCCGGGCCGCCTGGACGTGAAGATCAAGATCGAGCGTCCGGACGCGGAGTCGGCGCAGGACATCTTCTCGAAGTACCTCACCAAGGAGTTGCCGCTGCACGACGACGACCTGGCCGAGTTCGGCGGGGACAAGCTCTTGTGCATCAACGCCATGATCGAACGCGTCGTCGACCGGATGTACGCCGAGAGCGAGGACAACCGCTTCCTGGAGGTCACCTACGCCAATGGTGACAAGGAGGTCCTGTACTTCAAGGACTTCAACTCCGGTGCCATGATCCAGAACATCGTGGACCGCTCCAAGAAGTACGCCATCAAGGCAGTGCTCGACACGGGCAACCCGGGTCTGCGCATCCAGCATCTCTACGATTCGATCGTGGACGAGTTCTCCGAGAACGAGGACCTGCCCAACACCACGAATCCGGACGACTGGGCACGCATCTCCGGTAAGAAGGGCGAGCGGATCGTCTACATCCGTACCCTGGTCACCGGCAAGAACGCCAGTGCCAGCCGCGCCATCGACACCGAGTCGAACACCGGTCAGTACCTGTAAAGGTTCCGCCGACCACGATGGGCCGCGTCTCCCCGGAGACGCGGCCCATTCGCTTTCCAGGGCGCAGGTGACGGTGCACGGCGACGGCCGCACCACTCGTATCCGGCTCACTCTCGACGGCGCTCCATTCGACACCGTCGCTCATCAGCAGGCCTACAGTCCGCTCGTGCTAAAATTTGACCATGCGGCCAGAAAACAGTACGAGTGGCCAACGGCGGTCTTTCATCGAAGAGGCGCGACGGCGGCAGATCATCGCCTCCGCGGTGGAGGTGATCTCCGAGGTCGGGTACGCGAACGCTTCGCTGGCGCGGATCGCCGAGCACGCAGGTATCTCCAAGGGCGTCATCTCCTACCACTTCGAGGGCAAGGACGATCTGATGACGCAGCTGGTGGTCCAGCTCTACGTCTCCGCCGCGGAGTACATCGCGCCACGGGTCGCAGCGGCGGCCGGACCGCGCGCGAGCCTGCTGGCCTACCTCGAATCGAACCTCGGTTTCATCGATGCGAACACCACGTATGTGGCGGCGCTGGTCGAGGTGGTGACGAATCTGCGGGACGCGGACGGCAACCCGAAGTTCGCCTCCGCCGACGGTGAACGCGACATCATCGCGCCGCTGGTCGACATCCTCACCGAAGGGCAGCGCACCGGCGAGTTCGGCGAGTTCGATCCGCTCTTGATGGCCAAGTCCATCCGCGACGCCATCGATGGCGCGGCCGGACGGGCGGTCCGGGAACCGGACTTCGCGATGGACGCGTACGCGGCACACCTGTGCCGGTTGTTCGACACGGCGACCCGGAAAGCGGGTAAGGATGACTGACGTACTGGACACCCTGCGGCGCGGGGACGATTCCACGGAACCGTTGCCCTCGTTCGCCTTCGGCGGAGTCGGTGCGGTGGCGGCGCTGGGTGCGGTGGCGCTGCTGGTTTCTCTCGGGCGGTACGGATTCTTCGGCGACGAGCTGTATTTCGTCGCGGCGGGCCGCAGACTCGCGGTCGGCTACGCCGATCAGGGGCCGCTGCTACCCGCGATCGCGCGGATGACCGATCTACTCGCCCCGGATTCGCTGATGGCGCTGCGTCTTCCGGCCGTGCTGGTCACCGTGGCCGCGGTGGTGGTGACCGCCCAGATCGCCAGGGAGTTCGGGGGCGGTCGCCCGGCGCAGGTGCTGGCCGCGGCCGCGTATGCCACCTCGCCGTTCCTGCTGGTGCAGGGTGATCAGCTGGCCACCAATACGATCGACACGGCGCTGTGGGTGGTGGTGAGCTGGCTGGTGATCCGCTGGGTCCGCACCCGCCACGATGGCTTGCTGCTGGCCTCGGCCCTGTTCACCGCGGTGGATATGCAGGTCAAGTGGCTGATTCCCTTCTTCTGGCTCGCACTGGTGATCGGGGTGGCGATCTACGGACCGCGTGAGCTGCTGCGCCGCCCCGCCCTGTGGTGGGGCGCCGCGATCGTCGTCCTCACCTCGGTGCCCAGCCTGGTCTGGCAGGCGGCGCACGGGTGGCCGCAGCTGCGTCTGGGCGGTGTGGTCGCCGCGGAGCAGGCCACGATCGGTGGGCGCTACATCTGGCTGCCGCTCGCGCTCGCCGCCGCCGGATTGATCGGTGGATTGCTGCTGGTGTACGGGGTGTGGACCCTGTTCCGTGCCGAAAGCTTGCGGCCGTACCGGTTTCTCGGTGTCCTGCCGTTGGTGCTGATCGTGGTCTTCATCGCGACCGGTGGACGGCCGTACTACGCGGCGGGTTGCTACGGAGCGCTGATCGCGGTCGGTGCGGTGCGGTGGATGGCGAACCGGCGGCGATCGCGTGTGATCCTCACCGTTGCGGTGACCGCGATATCCGTTGCGCTGGTTATCTTCTCGCTGCCCCTGCGCCCGGAATCCGACATCGAGCCGGTCGACACCCAAGCCCAGGCGGGGTTGGAGATCGCGGTCTACGGGCGGTTCGGCTGGTCCGAACTCGCGGCCGGGACCGCGGCGGCCTATGCGGCGCTGCCGGAGCCTGAGCGGGCTTCGGCCGTGGTGATCGCCGATTCCTATTGGCAGGCCAGCGCCTTGGACCTCGCTCGCGCGACCCACGGCCTGCCCGCCGTCTTCAGTCCGAACCGCGGCTTCGGCTACTTCGGCACCCCGCCGGACACGGCGACGACGGTGCTGTGGGTGGGCGGCACCGAGGCCGATGTGCGCGCGCACTGCGCCGAGGTGACCCCGATCGGGCAAGTCGACGCTCGTCTCGGATTCCCGGGGGTCACCCGGGGCGTCACTGTCTGGCGCTGCGCGCAACCGCTGGTGCCGTGGTCGCGAGCCTGGCCGGACATGTTGCGGCTGAATTGATCCGGTTCCGGCTCACCACCAGCCGAGGATCGGCGCCAATTGCCTGCCGAGTTCCGGTGCCAGCGATCGCGAATAGCTGGCGGTGAGGTGATGCTCGTCGTGGTAGATCAGGACGTTGCCCTCGGTGACCGCGCACACGTCGCGTTCGCACAGTGCGTCGGACAGGTCCAGCGGGAACACGTTGGGGAACGAGGCGGCGAACTCCAGTGCCGGATCGACCGCGTTGAGCGCGTCGGCGCGCGGCATCCCGCAGCTGATCCGGTCACCGTGCTGGGCGAGGCAATCGATGGCCCGGTACCGCACGCCGTCGCGCCGCAGCCACGGCGTGTCACGGATGGCGAGCACGTTGAGTCCGCGGTCGGCCAGCCGAGTCCAGACGTCCAGATAGTCGGCCGGGGTCTCGTCACCCGAGCCGTCACGAGGGCGGGTCGCTGTCGTGAACACCCACTCCGGGCGTTCGACGCCCAGCCGGTCGATCACCTCCACAGACCAGTCGCGGCAGTCCGGATTCGCTTCACCCTTGTACATCGGTTCCGCCGCCACGGTCAGCGGGCAGCCCATCTTCAGGTAGACCTCGACCCGGAAGGAGTGCTCGCGGGCGAGCAGGTCGAGCGCGGGCACCCAGTGCTCGGCATGCGAGCTGCCCACCACCGCGATGGTGCGCTCCGCGGCGGCGTCGCCATAGGTGCAGGTGATGACTTCGCGGGTATCCCAGTCCGCGATGCAGCCGTCGCGCGACGGGTAGGCCGCGTCCGCCGGCGCTTCGTACATGCTCGGCCGCATCGGAGCCTCGGGCGCGCTCACGCCATTGACCAGTGCTTCCGCGCCGGGATAGCGCGCCGAGTCCAGCCCGGCCACCGCTCGCGGCGGATTCGCCTTGGTCACCACCTGCTCGCCCAGCGCCGCCGCGAGTACCGCGATGCCGAGCGCCGCGACCAGCCGGCCGGTGCGGCGTCCGCGGGCGGGCGTCTTTCCGGCCGGACGACCGGACCGCACTCGTAGCGGCTCCTCGATGAACCGGTTGGTCAGGTAGGCGAGTACCAGCGACGCCCCGACGACGCCCAGACCCACGCCGAGTCCCGCGGTCGCGGCTCCGGTCCGCGCCAGGACGAAGATCAGGATCGGCCAGTGCCATAGATACAGCGCGTAGGACAGTTCGCCGAGGCGCACCGCGGCCGGTGCGCCGAGCAGCCGGTTCGGTAGTGGCTGATCGGCGGCGGCGAGGTCGCCGCCCGCGACGATCAGCGCCAGTGTGGCCCCGATCGGCACCAGCGCGGCGGGACCGGGAAACCGATCGGCGCCGTCGATCAACCAACCGCACGTGAGTACCGCGACCGCGCCGAGGACAGCGGCCGCGACCCGCACCGAACGCGGCGGTGACAGCCACGGCGCGACGATCGCCAGCAGCGCTCCGGCGAGCAGTTCCCAGGCGCGGGCGAAACTGTCGTAGTAGTTCCAGCCCTGATGCACCGCGGTACCGTGCGCGGCGTAGACGAACGAGGCCACCGCGCCCGCGGCGAGCGCGATCGCCAAGGCCGGACGCACTGCCCCCGGACGGGCGAAACGCAGGCACAGACCCGCGACCGACGCCACGACGATCAGCGCGAGCAGGTAGAACTGCCTCTGCACCGCCATCGACCACAGATGCTGCAACGGGCTCACCGACGGATCGGCGGCCAGGTAGTCCGACCAGGACAGCGCCAGATACCAGTTCTGGTAATACAGCAGCGACGCCAGCGTCTGCGCCGCCATCTCGCCCCACTGGGTGAACGGGCGAAGCAGCACGGTTGCCGCGACCACGGCCGCCAGAACCGTGATCAGGGCGGGCAGTAATCGGCGGGCGAGCCGGCGAGCGGTGTGCGCGACACGGACCGTGCCGGTGGCTGCCACGCCGCGCAGCAGCGAGCCCGTGAAGAAGAACCCGGACAGCGCCAGGAACACGTCCACGCCGCCCGACACCCGGCCGAACCAGATGTGGAACGCCACGACCAGCGCGATCGCCACGCCGCGCAGCCCGTCCAGATCATGCCGGTACCCTCCGGCGCCCGCCCGCGGCACGGCCGCCGCGGTGGCGACCGCACCCGGCCGGAGCAACCGATTCACCGCTCGGGCGACCGTCACCGGACTCGCGCGGCGCGGTCGTCGCGGAAACGGAATCCAACGGCTCGGCGACGAAGGCATGTACGGGACACGTCATTTCTCTTACCACGGGCGGTGAACCGTGGTCCAACTCGCAAGGCCGGAGTGGCGTGCGGAAACGGCGAGAAATACGGACAATTCGGTCACCCGTCGACGGGTCGTAACGGGCGGGTCGATAGGGTGGGGTCGTGAATGTTGAGGTGACACCCCTGCCGGGTATAGGTGTGCGCAAGGATTTTCCGCTGACCAATACACGACGCCGGATAGGGGTGATCGACCATCGCGACGGCACGATGGACCTCATCGTGAGCAAGCCGGACAACCCCGACGAGACCGAGCAGGTGCCGCTGTCGGGGAAGGAGGCGGCCGTGCTGGCCAGCCTGCTCGGCGCGCCGCAACTGGTCGAACAACTGCGCGAGGAACACCGCGAGTTCACCGGACTGACCACCCGGCAGCTGTCCATCCCGGACCGCTCCCGCTTCGACGGACGCAGGCTGGGTGAAACTCAGATCCGCACCCGGACGAAGGCGTCCATCGTCGCCGTGGTCCGCAGCGGCCAGCCGATTCCCTCGCCGGGGCCGGACTTCACCTTCACCGCTGGAGACGTGCTGGTCGTCGTCGGCACGGTGGAGGGCCTCGAGGCCGCCGCCAAGATCCTGTTAGACGGCTGAGCGCATGGTCGCACACGAGACCGCGCTCGCGCTGATCCAGCTGGGCGCGGTGTTCTTCGGCCTCGGCCTGCTCGGGCGGATCGCCGCGCGCATCGGCATGTCGCCGATCCCGCTGTATCTGATCGGCGGACTGGTGTTCGGCACCGGTGGCCTCGTCGAGTTGCGGCAGGTGGACGACTTCATCCATCTCGCCAGCGAAATCGGCGTCGTCCTGCTGTTGTTGCTGCTCGGCTTGGAATACAGCGCGCCGGAACTGGTCACGGGCATGCGCCGATCGTGGGCCGCGGGCGTGGTGGACATCGTGCTCAACGCGACGCCGGGTGTGCTCGTCGCGCTCGGGCTCGGCTGGGGATTCACCGGCGCCATCGCGATGGCCGGGGTCACCTACATCTCGTCCTCCGGCATCGTCGCGAAGGTGCTCAACGATCTGGGCAGGCTCGGTAACCGGGAAACGCCGGTGATCCTGTCCATCCTGGTGTTCGAGGACCTGGTGATGGCCGGATACCTGCCGGTGCTGACCGCGGTGCTGGCCGGAGTCGGTTTCCTCGCCGGACTGAAGACGCTGGCCATCGCCTTGGCGGCGGTCACGGTCGTGCTGATCGTCGCGCTGCGCTACGGCCGCTACGTCTCCGCGATCGTCGACAGCGCCGACCGCGAGATCTTCCTGTTGAAACTGCTGGGTTCCGCGCTGCTGGTGGCGGGCGCGGCCTCCGCTGTGCAAGTGTCCGCGGCGGTCGGCGCGTTCCTGCTCGGCATCGCGATCTCGGACTCGACCGCGCACAACGCCACCAAGCTCCTGGAACCGCTGCGCGACCTGTTCGCCGCACTGTTCTTCGTGCTGTTCGGTCTGAGCACCGACCCGACGAGCATTCCACCGGTCCTTGGCTGGGCGTGCCTGCTGGCACTGGTCACCACGGCCAGCAAGATCGCCACCGGATGGTGGGCGGCCAAGCGGGCCGGTGCGGGCCGCTTGGGCCGGGCGCGCGCGGGCACGGCATTGGTCGCCCACGGTGAGTTCTCGATCGTCATCGCGGGGCTCGCGGTGGCCGCGGGCGCGGTCCCCGCCGAATTCGCCGCGCTGGCTACAACCTACGTGCTGTTGATGGCGGTGCTCGGGCCGGTCGTCAGCCGGTTCGTCGAACCGGCGATGGCGCTGCTGCGTCGGCGCGCCGCGGTGTCCTGACCGATTCGTTCAAGCCCCCGGGGACGACCATGGTGGCGGCGTCCGATTGTCGCCGCCACCATGGTCGTCGGGAATTCAGTTGCGGACGGCGACGGAATCGAGCACCACGTCGGCGGCCGGTGCGCCGTCGGAGGAGCCGTCCTTGACTCCGGCGGCGGCGATGGCGTTCAGCACGTCCATGCCCGCGGTGACCCGGCCGAACGGGGTGTAGTCCGGCGGCAGCGGCGCGTCCCGGTAGACCAGGAAGAACTGGCTGCCGTTGGTGCCGGGGCCCGCGTTCGCCATCGCGATCGTGCCCGCCGGGTAGGTCGCGCCCGCCAGGTTCTCGTCAGGGAATTGATAGCCGGGGCCGCCCATGCCGGTCGCGGTGGGGTCGCCGCACTGCAGGACGTAGATGCCGTCGGTGGTGATCCGGTGGCACCTCGTGTGGTCGAAGTACCGCTCTCCGGCCAGGAACGCGAACGAGTTGACGGTGCGCGGTGCGCGGGCGGCGTCCAGGGCGACGGTCACGGTGCCGCAGTTGGTGATCAGCGTCGCCGTGTATTGCGCGTTGGGATCGATGGTCATGCCGGGTTCGGCGGGCCACTGCTTACCGTTCGGCTGCCCCGCGGTCGGTACGCCACAGCCGGCCGGGCCCTGCTCCCGAGCAGGCGACGGGGTCGCCGAGACGACACCCGTCGCGGACGCGACCAGCGCCGCGCCGACGACGAGGACCCCGAGGATCCGCAGCGATCGCCACGGCACGCCCCGGCGCCCCGTGCGCCGGCCGCTGACGAGTTCTCGCGCTTGCACTTCGCTGCTCACCGCTGAAAATCTCCTTCACTCGGGGTTGCACACCGGACGATGCAGCGCGAATCATTCCATCTCGCCCGACCGAGTGGGGGAGTACGGCTCGATTGCTCGAGCGCGGGCAGGTCGGGATGCCGCCGTAACCGCGGTTGCCACGGATTGGCTACAAAATGCTTCCCGGCACTCGTCGGACAACGGAACAGGTTCCCGGTGACGTATAACGAGGCATGGGAATCGTTCGAGCGGCGCTGGTCCAAACGAACTGGACCGGTGACAAGGAGTCGATGCTCGCGGCGCACGAGAACTACGCGCGCCGCGCCGCCGCGCACGGAGCCGCGGTGATCTGCTTCCAAGAACTGTTCTACGCCCCGTACTTCTGCCAGCGGCAGGACACGGAGTTCTACGACTACGCCGAATCCGTCCCGGGGCCGACGACGGAGCGATTCGCGGAACTGGCGAAAGAATTGCGCCTGGTGATGATCCTGCCGGTGTACGAGCAGGAACAGCCGGGTCTGCTGTACAACACGGCGGCGGTGATCGACGCCGACGGCAGCTATCTCGGCAAGTACCGCAAACACCACCTTCCGCACGTGCACGGATTCTGGGAGAAGTTCTATTTCCGGCCGGGCAACCTGGGCTGGCCGGTGTTCGACACGGCGGTGGGCAAGGTCGGCGTGTACATCTGCTACGACCGGCACTTCCCCGAGGGGTGGCGCGCGTTGGCCCTCGCCGGTGCGGAACTCGTGTTCAATCCGTCGGCCACGTCGCGCGGCTTGTCCGGTTACCTCTGGAGGCTGGAACAACCGGCGGCCGCGGTAGCCAACGAGTACTACATCGGCGCCATCAATCGAGTCGGCGCCGAGGAGTACGGCGACGACGACTTCTACGGCACCAGCTACTTCGTCGACCCCGAGGGCAAGTTCGTCGGCGAGGTCGCCTCCGATACCGACCCCGAGCTGGTCGTCCGTGATCTGGACATGGACCTGATCAAGGTGGTGCGCGACCGCTGGGCCTTCTACCGCGATCGGCGCCCCGACGCCTACGGGCCGCTGGTGGCCCCCTGAGACCGGGGAGAACGACATGGCGCGCACCTTCATCCACGGTGGCACGGTGGTCTCGGCCACCGGAGCGCAGCCGCTCGACGTACTCGTCGAGGGCGAGACCATCGCCGCCGTCCTGCGGCCGGGCTCCGTCGCGCTGGGCGCGGATCTCGCCGCGTCCGCCGATCGCGTGCTCGACGCGACCGGCAGATACGTCATCCCCGGCGGCGTGGACGGTCACACCCACATGCAGATGCCCTTCGGCGGGACCGAAGCCTCCGACACCTTCGAGACCGGTACCCGCGCGGCCGCGTGGGGCGGCACCACCACCATCATCGACTTCGTCGTCCAGCGGCAAGGGGAACGGGTCCAGGACACGCTGGCCGCCTGGCACGGGAAAGCGGCCGGGCAATGCGCGATCGACTACGGCTTCCATCAGATCATCGGCGACGTCGACGACGAATCCTTGAAAAGCATGAGCGAATTGGTGGCCGAGGGCGTCACCAGCTTCAAGCTCTTCATGGCCTACCCGGGAATCTTCTACTCCACCGACGGCCAGATCCTGCGCGCCATGCAGTCCGCGGCGGAACTCGGCGCGCTGGTGATGATGCACGCGGAGAACGGGATAGCCATCGATGTGCTGGTCGAACAGGCGCTCGCGCGAGGGGACAACGCGCCGTATTTCCACGGCACGACCCGACCGTGGCAGCTCGAGGAGGAGGCCACCCACCGCGCGATCATGCTGGCCGAATTGACCGGCGTGCCGCTGTACATCGTGCACGTGTCGGCCGAGCAGGCGCTGGCTCAGATCGCCGCCGCCCGCGACGCCGGGCGCAACGTCTTCGGCGAGACCTGCCCGCAGTACCTGTATCTCTCGCTCGAGGATCAGCTCGGCGCGCCGGGTTTCGAGGGCGCCAAATGGGTGTGCTCCACGCCGCTGCGATCGAAGGCCGAAGGGCATCAGGACAAGCTGTGGCGCTACCTGCGCACCGGCGACGTCACGGCCGTCGGCACCGATCACTGTCCGTTCTGCATGAAAGGCCAGAAGGAGTTGGGGCTCGGGGACTTCAGCAAGATCCCCAACGGCATCGGCGGCGTCGAGCACCGGATGGATCTGATGTTCCAGGGCGTCCGGTCCGGCCGGATCTCGCTGGAACGCTGGGTCGAGGTCTGCTGCACCACACCGGCCCGGATGTTCGGCATGTACCCGCGCAAAGGGGTGATCAGCCCGGGAGCGGACGCCGACATCGTCATCTACGACCCGGACGGCCACACCAGCATCGGTCTCGGCAAGACCCATCACATGAACATGGACTACTCGGCCTACGAGGGATTCGAGATCGACGGTCACGTCGACACGGTGCTGTCCCGGGGCCGGGTCGTCGTGGACGACGGTGGCTACCTCGGGCACGCGGGACACGGCCGGTTCGTCGCGCGTGGACTCGCGCAGAACCTGATCTGACTTTCGATCCTCGGAACGGAGAAGTGCCGCATGGACATCGGTGTGGTGCTGCAATGCACGCCCCCGGCCTCGCGTGTGATCGAACTGGCCAGGCTCGCGGAGACATACGGGTTCTCCCACGTCTGGACCTTCGACTCGCATCTGCTCTGGCAGGAGCCCTACGTCATCTACAGCCAGATCCTGGCCGCCACCCGCAAGATCATGGTCGGTCCGATGGTGACGAACCCGGCCACCCGGGACTGGACGGTGACCGCGTCGACCTTCGCCACGCTCAACGAGATGTTCGGCAATCGCACCGTATGCGGGATCGGCCGCGGCGACTCGGCCGTGCGCACGCTGGGCGGCAAGCCCGCCACGCTGGCGACGCTGCGCCGATCGATTGAGGTGATCCGCGAACTGGGCAACGGTCGCGGCGCGCGAGTGGACGACACGGTCGTGCGGTTGCCGTGGGCGGCCGACTCCCGGTTGGACGTGTGGGTGGCGGGCTACGGGCCACGCGCACTCGAGCTGACCGGTGCCGTGGCCGACGGATTCATCCTGCAACTGGCCGACCCCGACATCACGGCATGGACCGTCGCCCGGGTGCGCGCCGCGGCCGAGCGCGCGGGCCGGGACCCGGCGGCGGTGCGGGTCTGCGTCGCCGCACCCGCTTATGTCACCGACGGGACGGACGAGGCGCAGGCGCACGCGCGGCAACAGTGCCGATGGTTCGGCGGGATGGTTGGCAACCACGTGGCGGAGATGGTGGCGAGATACGGTGCGGCAGGCGACATCCCGGCTGCCCTCACCGACTACATCGAAGGCAGGCGCGGTTACGACTACAACCTGCACGGACGCGCGGGCAATGTCCATGCCGAGTACGTGCCCGACGCCATCGTGGACCGCTTCTGCCTGCTGGGCACGCCCGACGACCAGCTGTCCCGGTTGCGGGAGCTGGAAAGGCTCGGTGTGGACCAGTTCGCCGTCTATCTCCAGCACGACGCGAAGAACGCGACTTTGGCGGCGTACGGTGAATCGGTGCTGCCACGTCTCGCTTCCCTCGTGACCACGACCAAGTCGACCGAAGGGAGCGACTAACGTGGCCGATCACGTCTTCTATCCCTGGAGCGCGCAGGCCGAATTGAACCCGGCTCCGATCACCGGGGCGTTCGGCTCCTACTTCTGGGACGACACCGGCAAGCGCTATCTGGACTTCTCCTCCCAGCTGGTCAACGTGAACATCGGCCACCAGCATCCGGACATCGTCGCGGCGATCGTCACCCAGGCGCAGCGGTTGGCGACCATCTCGCCGACGGTCGGCAACGACGTCCGCAGCGAACTGGCCCGGCTGATCGTCGAGCGGGCTCCCGGCGAGCTGAACCGGATCCTGTTCACCACCGGCGGCGCCGAGGCCGTCGAGCACGCGGTGCGTTTGGCGCGAAGCTACACCGGGCGGACGAAAATGCTCGCCGCCTACCGCTCCTACCACGGCGGCACGGGCGTCGCGATCGGCCTGACCGGGGAACCGCGTCGCTGGGGCGCGGAACCGACAAACGTCGACGTGGTGCGGTTCTTCGGCCCCTACCCGTACCGGTCACCGTGGGGTACGGCGACTCCCGAGGAAGAGACGGCCGCCGCGCTGCGACACCTGCGGCAGGTCATCGAACTCGAGGGCCCGCAGCACATCGCGGGGTTGATTCTGGAGACGGTGGTCGGCACCAACGGTGTGCTCGTCCCGCCGCCCGGTTATCTGGCCGGCGTGCGAGCGCTGTGCGACGAGTTCGGCATCGTCTACATCGCCGATGAGGTGATGGTCGGGTTCGGACGGGTGGGCGAATGGTTCGCGGTACAGGCGTTCGGCGTCGAGCCGGACATCATCACCTTCGCCAAGGGGGTGAACTCCGGCTACGTCCCGCTCGGTGGCGTGCTCATGGCCGAGCGGATCGCGCAGCGCTACGACCATGTGGTGTATCCGGGCGGTCTCACCTACGCGGGTCATCCGCTGGCCTGCGCGGCGGGTGTCGCCTCGATCGCGGTCTTCGAGCGCGAAGGAATCCTCGATCACGTACGGGCCGTGGGCGCCGATGTACTCGGAAAAGGCCTGCGCGAACTGGCCGGCCGTCATCCGAGCGTCGGCGAGGTCCGTGGACTCGGCTTCTTCTGGGCGCTGGAACTGGTCCGGGACCAACGCAGCAGACAGCCGCTGATCCCGTTCGCGGCGGCGGGCGCGGACGCCGAGCCCATGGCCGCGGTCACCGCCGCGGCCAAGGCGCGCGGGCTGTGGCCGTTCAACGCGGGCAATCGCTTCCAGATCGCGCCGCCGCTGACCACGACGGCCGACGAACTGCGCACCGGCCTCGAGATCGTCGACGAAGTGCTCGACGTGGCCGACGGCTACCTCGCGAGCTGACCGGCCGCTCAGTGCGGCGTCAGTTCCACCACGACGCCGCCCTGCTGCCAGGTCTGGTAGATATCGGCCTTGGAGGGTGAACCGTCGGCGGTGAAGCCGATGCCGTTGTACTTGGCGTTCTGCTTGTTGTCCCGCGCGACGATCTCGTAGAGCCGCAGCACGTCGGACTCGGAGGTGTGGACCACCGGGTCGAAGGTGCGCGGCTCGCCGCCGAAGGAGGCCCGCACCGGATCGCCCGCCCGCAGGTTCTTCACCCACGGGCGCAGGGCGGTGCCGATCAGCAGAGTGTCGCCGTGCCGGGTGTAGGCCAGCGGCACGTCGTAGACCTTCCCCGACTTGCGCCCGACGACGTGCAGGATCATCAGCCGCTTGCCGACGACGCCGGACAGCCCGGGCACGCGCAGCAGCGCGCGCACGACCCGATTCATCACGCCCTGATACGACGGGATGCGTTCGGGTCCGGATGTGGTCGGTGTGCCGTAGGGGTTTTCGGGCGACGCGTGCTCAGTCATGGCTTCCAGTATCGGAGCACGCGCGGCGCTCGGTGGCGCGGCGTCCGAGATCCGCCAGTGGGCGCCGGGCGGCCCGGATGCGCGTCCTCGGTACCCTGCGTGCATGACTTCCGGGCAGACCGAGATCTGGCACAACCCGCGGTGCAGCAAGAGCCGCAACGCCACCGCGTTCCTGAACGACGCCGGTGTCGACTACACCGTGCGCAAGTATCTGGACCAGCCGCCGACGGCCGCCGAGCTGCGTGAGGTGTTGCGACGGCTGGACGCCGAACCGTGGGACATCACCCGCACCGGCGAGCAGATCGCCAAGGACCTCGGCATGGCGAGCTGGGCGCGGACCGCCGCCGACCGGGACCGCTGGATCGACGCGCTGGTCGAGCATCCTGGCTTGATACAACGGCCGATCGTGCTCACCGCGGACGGCGGGGCGGTGGTCGCCCGAGACGACGACGCACTGCGCGATCTGCTCTGACACCCGTTCCCGCCGTGCGGAACTCGGCGGTAGGGTCGGCGGACATGAAGGTACAACTGCGCCACAGTCCCGCCGCCGCCGTCGCGCGGTGCTTTCTCGCCGGGGGCGAGCCGATGCGGGTCGAGAGCGGCGCCATGGTGGCTCATTCGGCGGGAGTCACATTGCAGGCCAAGGCCGAGGGCGGCATCCTGGCCGGACTGAAGCGGTCGGTGCTGGCCGGGGAATCGTTCTTCGTCTCGACTTTCACCGCGCCGCCGCAGGGCGGGTGGGTCGACGTGGCGCCCGCGCTTCCCGGCGACATGCTGAACCTGCAGATCACGCCGGATCGGCCTTTCTTCATCAGCCGTGGGGGCTGGATCGCCAATTCACACGGTGTGCAGGTGGAGAGCAAGTGGGGCGGGTTCGCCAATCTGTTCGGCGGCGAAGGCGGATTCGGTCTGCGCGCGCACGGCGAGGGCGAGATCGTGGTGGGCGTGTTCGGCGCGATCGATGTGATCGATCTGCAACCGGGCGAGCCGATCACGATCGACACCGGGCACGTGGTCGCCTACGACCTGGCGATGAATTTCAGCATCCGGCGAGCGGTCTCGGGTCGATCGATCCAGTCGTTGAAGTCCGGCGAGGGTTTCGTCTTCGATTTCACCGGCCCCGGCCGGGTGCTGTTGCAGACACGCAATCCCGGCGCGTTCGCCGCCTGGGCCGCCTCCGTCGCCTCGTCCAGCTGATCAGGGCCTCGTCCCGCCGTCCGCCGCTGGCCGGGCGCCGACCAGCAGATCCGTGATCAGCAGGCGGGTGTCCGGGACGAACGGCCAGTCCGGATCGGCCAGACGCGCCAGCAGCTCGGCGTCGGTCCACCACCATCCCGCGGCGATCTCGTCGGGTTGGTGGCGGACCGGCCCGTCGTAGCGCAACTCGTACGCGAACAGATGACACCGCATCGGCCGAC
Source organism: Nocardia sp. NPDC004260 (assembly GCF_053603155.1). Taxonomy (NCBI): domain Bacteria; kingdom Bacillati; phylum Actinomycetota; class Actinomycetes; order Mycobacteriales; family Nocardiaceae; genus Nocardia; species Nocardia sp. NPDC004260. The sequence continues at coordinate 236,432 of NZ_JBSGEZ010000002.1, forward strand.
CGGCCCATTCGCCGTCCCAGGAGACCGTCGCCAACGGTTCGGGCGATACGTCGGCGGGGTTCGGCGTGACGCCCAGTTCTTCGGCCAGTTCGCGCAGGGCCGTCTCGCGCGGCGCTTCGCCCGGCGCGACCACACCACCGGCCAGGCAGTCGTGCATGCTCGCGAAAACGAGCTTGGTGTCGGTGCGGCGGTGCACGTAGACGCGCTCGCCGTCACCGGAGCGCAGGAGCACCCCCGCGCTGGCGTGCCACAATCCGTCGCGGTAGACCGTGGCCCGCTCGGCGGCTCCCACCGGGTTGCCTGCCGCATCGTAGATCGCGATCGTTTCTGCGCTCGGATCCCCGGTGCGGGGCGGCTCGCGATGAGGCGGCGGAGCGGACATGGGTCGAGAGTAACGTGAACACCGCACGCCACAGGGAGAGAGGATCGCCGCCCATGGTGCTTCCGCACGCACTGGCGAATTTCAACCGGCATGTCACCAACCCGACCGCGGGCCTGGTCGCGGGACGCGCGCCCGGCTTCGGCATCGTGCTGCACAAGGGCAGGAAGTCGGGCCGGTCCTACCGCACCCCGGTCATGGTCTTCGAGCAGGACGGCGCCTACCGGATCGCACTGACGTACGGCCGGAATGTCGACTGGGTCAAGAACATCTGCGCGGCGGGTGGTTTCGCCCTGGAAACCCGCGGCCATGTGGTCGAGCTGGCCGATCCGGTCGTGCGGCACGACCCCTCCGCGCTGTGGGCGCCACTCGGCGTGCGGCAGATGCTGAAGACGATCTCGGCGGACTATTACGTCGAGTCCCGTCCGGCGGACTGATACGGAACGCGAGCCGTTTCGACGGCTATGCGTCCGGGACCGATTCGCTGGTGCGGCTGAGCACCGATGGAGACAGCCCGAACGTCCGGCGGCAGGTGCGGGTGAGATCCGCGCCATCGGAGAAACCGGCCGCGTGCGCGGCGGCCGTGAGATCGTCTCCGGCCAGCGCGCGGGTCCGCGCTATGTGCAGCCGCAGCCAGAGGATGTAGCGGCGCAACGGGATTCCCATCTGCTCGGTGAACAGGTGGGACAGTCGGGGCGCGGGAATACCCAATTGTCGTGCGACATCCGCGCCCCGCACCGACCCGGTGCGCACCAGTGCGGGCAGCAGTTGCAACGCCGCCGTGATCACCGCGTGCCGCTCGCTCGCGTCGGACGCGCGGTCTTGCGGCAGCAGATCGTCGACGACCGCGGTGACCTGCGCGGTCAGGTCTCCACCACCGGCAGTGATGCCGAGGGCGTCGGCGCTGTCGACCCAGCCGTTGAGGTGAGCTCTGCGATCCGCCGCCGCCCCTGCGGCCGTCTCGGGGTCGAGGTAGACGGCCGTGCCGTGCGCGGCGCCTACGTCGATCCGATGCGGCGCGTCGGTCGGCACGATGACGTGGGTGCCTTGCTTGCGGACCCCGCTACCGTCCACCACCACGATGGGCGTGCTCGCGGCGACGATCTGCACCGCGTGATGCGCGTGTAACTCCGTCGGACCGACCGATCCGGCGAAAGCCAGCACCCCCGGCCGGAGCAGCGCGACACCCGCTCGCGCCGGTTCGTCCGCCGCGCCGCCAGGCGCCATCGAGAAGCCGTTGGCGACCAGAGCCTTCATCATGGGATGCTCCCGGCTGAGACACTCGCGCTGAATCCTAGGATGAGCGTATCGGTTTCGCGCAGGCGGTATTCCCGATTCCTCCGATTACCACCGTTCGCCGGGGCAGTGCGGTCCGAGCCGCCGCCCCGGCCGCCGATCACCGCACGGCCGCGCCTACGACCGGATTCCGGCATCGATCATGAGATCGCCACTCGATTGCTCGCAGCGAAAGAATCCGCTCAGCTCTCCGTCACCTCGACGCCGCGCCAGAACGCGACATAGTCCTTGATCTGCGCGGCCTTGGTCTTCGGCTCCGGGTAGAACCAGGCGGCGTCGGTGTTGCTGTCTCCGTCGACCACCACGGTGTAGTAGCTGGCGGTGCCCTTCCACGGGCAGTAGCTGTGCGTGTCGGAGGGCTGGAAGAACTCCGGCCGGATCGAGTCCGGCGGGAAGTAGTGATTGCCCTCGACGATGATGGTGTCATTGCTGGTCGCGAGGACGCGGCCGTGCCAAGTTGCCGTTGCCATCCTTCGATTCTGCCCCGATCCCACCGATGGGCGGCGGCCGAGCATGTGCGGTCGGCCGCCTACATCACTCGGGACGCTCCGGCCGGTGGAGTTCGACCGCCAATGCCACCAGTTCGCTCAGGTGCTCGCCGTCGGATCCGGCCCGTCGCATCGCTTCGGCTAGGGGAAAGGTGCACACCTCGAGGATCTGTTCGGCGTCGTCGGGATTGGTCGGGGCGGATTCGAGCACCACGTCCGCGGTGCACCACAGCCACGCCTTGTGCGGGTGGGGCTGCCACTCGCGATACGGTGCCGGACCGTTGCTCGTCGCATGGTGAGCGCCGAACCATCGGATCTGTCCGACCGGGCGTGCGCCCGCCTCCTCCCGCAGTTCACGGCGCACGCAGGCGTCGATCGACTCGCCGCGTTCCCTGGTGCCGCCCGGAATCAGCCAGACGTCGCGGTCGTCGCGACAGAGCACGATCTCGTCGCCGACGAAACAGACGACGTGGATATTGGTGACCAGTTCGTCGGACGGGAGCGTGGTGGAGAACCGGACATCCAGGTCGCCCCACGCCCAGTGCGCCGGTGTGTGCAGCAAGGGGTAGCGGTCGGCAAGCGTCACAGCACGACGGTAGCGGCCGCCGCGCGCCGGGGCCGTCGGATCGTCGCGGCATGTGCGGGTAAGCCCCTGCGCCACAACGGAGTCGGTCGGCATGATGCCCGTATCCCCGGCCTGGGGGTACGGGCATCATGGCGTTTCAGCGTTCCCGCGCCAGCGTTCGGAAACTCACGTTCCAGAACCACTCCACCGGCCCGCGCTCGAAGCGTCGTAGCCACAGGTGCGCTCCGCAGGCGATGATCAGCGATACCAGTACGTAGACACCGACGGTGAACGGGACACGGTCATCGGGCGAGACGCGCGCCGCGAGTCCGAGACCCCAGCCGTAACACAGGATCGATGCCACCAGGTTCTGCAGGATGTAGCAGCTGAGCGCGGTGCGGCCGATCTCGGTGAAACGCCGCCCGGCGAACCCGGCGCCGGGACGCCGCAGGTACCACTCGGCGACCGCGGCCAGAATGCCGAGAGAGACGAACGGCGCGCTGCCGTACCGGGTGAACAGGATGAGGTCGCCGCCGCCAAGGATGCCGACGCCCAGGTCGATCGGCGCGGCGACGCCGAAGCCGAGGATCATCAGCCGCTTGCGCAGTCCCGCGCCTTCCTGGCCGAACACGCCCGCCCGGAACAGCAGGGCGCCGGTCAGAAACAGCGCGACCGACATCGCGAAGACGAAGATCGTCTCCATCCGGAACAGCCCGGCGTTGCCGAGCCGGAACGCCGCGAGCTCCCAGAACGAGCCGTCCGCATACGGATTCGGGTCCAGCGCACGACGCGCCTGCGCATCCTGGCTCGGCGCGAACGCCAGAGCGAGCGCGATGAGCGTCAACAGCGACACGTGCACGGCCGCCGCGCCCACCAGCCAGCGCCGCCGCGCCCGCGCACCGGTGGCGAGCACGAATGCGACCACGAGTCCGGTCACCGCGTACCCCATGAGGACGTCGAACTCGGCGACGAAGACGAAGTTGACCAGACCGTCCAGGAACAGCAAGCCCGCCCGCCACGGGTACTTCCCCGGCCAGCGGCGCCCGGCCTTGGTCGCGGAGCGTTGCTGGATGGCCAGGCCGATGCCGAACATGACGGTGAGCAGCCCGAGGAACTTGCCCTGCGCCAGCTGCTGGAGCACGCGCTCGGTCCACGTCCATCCGCCCGCCTCGCCGCCCATGTCGTGCAGATACCCGACCAGCCCCTCCGGGTTGGTGATGATCCAGATGTTGGTGGCGAGGGTGCCGAGAATCGCGATCCCGCGTAGCACGTCCAACGCGACGAGCCGGGCGGGTGCGGGTGGTGGGGGAGGCGACGCGCGATGCTGCTCGGCGGTCTCCAGGCGGCGGGCTGCGATCGATTCGGACATGTCCCGACTATCGCGCCGACCTGCGCCGCGACGGGTCCTCCGGAAGTACCACCTGTGGTATGACATTGGACTCCGCCGGTCGCGGGGGGTCGGACCGGGTGCGTGACTTAGGCTCGATGCCATGCAGCGCATCATCGGAATAGAGGTCGAATACGGCATCTCGACCCCGACCGAGCCGTCGGCCAACCCGATTCTCACCTCGACCCAGGCGGTCCTGGCCTACGCCGCGGCGGAGGGCGTGCCGCGCGCCAAGCGCACGCGCTGGGACTACGAGGTGGAGTCGCCGCTGCGCGACGCCCGCGGATTCGACCTGAGCCGGATGAACGGTCCCGCGCCGGTGATCGACGCCGACGAGGTGGGCGCCGCGAACATGATCCTCACCAACGGCGCCCGGCTCTACGTGGACCATGCCCACCCGGAATACTCCGCGCCCGAGGTCACCGACCCGCTGGACGCGGTGATCTGGGACAAGGCGGGCGAGCGGGTGATGGAGGCCGCCGCGCGGCACGCCTCGAGCGTGCCGGGGGCCCCGCGGCTGCAGCTGTACAAGAACAACGTCGACGGCAAGGGCGCCTCGTACGGCACCCACGAGAACTACCTGATGAGCCGGGACACCCCGTTCAACCAGATCATCGTCGGGCTCACGCCGTTCTTCGTGTCCCGCCAGGTGGTGTGCGGCTCCGGCCGGGTCGGCATCGGCCAGTCCGGCGACCACGCGGGCTTCCAGCTGTCCCAGCGTTCGGACTACATCGAGGTCGAGGTCGGCCTGGAGACCACGCTCAAACGGGGCATCATCAACACCCGCGACGAGCCGCACGCCGATGCCGACAAGTACCGCAGGCTGCACGTCATCATCGGTGACGCCAACCTGGCCGAGATGTCCACCTACCTCAAGGTCGGCACCACCGCCTTGGTCCTCGACCTGATCGAAGCGGGCGAGGACCTGTCGGATCTGCAGCTGGCCCGCCCGGTCACCGCGGTGCACACCATCAGTCACGACCCCACGCTGCGGGCGACGGTCGCGCTCGCCGACGGCCGCGAGCTGACCGGTCTCGCGTTGCAGCGCGTCTACCTGGACCGGGTGATCAAGTTCGTCGACCGCACCGGCAACGACGACAAGCGCGTCCAGGACATCATCGAGAACTGGGCCATGGTCCTGGACCTGCTCGAACGCGATCCGATGGAGTGCGCGAACCTGCTCGACTGGCCGGCCAAGCTGCGCCTGCTCGAGGGCATGCGCAGCCGCGAGGGCCTCGGCTGGGCGGCCCCCAAGCTGCACCTTATGGATCTGCAGTACTCCGACGTGCGCCTGGACAAGGGGCTCTACAACCGCCTGGTCGCCCGCGGCTCGATGAAGCGGCTGGTCACCGAGCAGCAGGTCCTCGACGCCATGACCAACCCGCCCACCGACACCCGCGCCTACTTCCGCGGCGAATGCCTGCGCCGCTTCGGCGCCGACATCGCGGCGGCCAGCTGGGACTCGGTGATCTTCGACCTGGGCGGCGACTCCCTGGTCCGCATTCCCACCCTGGAACCCCGCCGCGGCACCAAAGCCCACGTCGGCAAACTCCTCGACGGCGTGACCACCGCCGCGGACCTGGTGGAGCAGCTGACGACATAGCCCACCTGCGTGAGACCAACACCGCCACACAAAATAGGCACACTGTCGGTGCTGGTAGGTAGTGTTGAGGGACGAGCACGGACAATGCTCATGATCGGGGCCGTGCTCACCATGGGTCCCGATCATGGTGAGGACAGAGGAGGTCGGCTGCCATGGCACAAGAGCAGACCAAGCGCGCCGGGGGTGGCGACGAGGACGAGGGCCCCGACGGTGTAGACGCCGCCGGTCAGGAGCGCCGCGAAAAGCTGGCGGAGGAAACCGACGACCTGCTCGACGAGATCGATGACGTGCTCGAGGAGAACGCCGAGGACTTCGTCCGCGCGTACGTGCAGAAAGGTGGCCAGTGACAGTCGGTGACCCCTCGCGTCTCCACCTGGGGTACGCCCTTTCTTCCTTCTCCGACTATCTCCGCATGCATGCTCCGGATCTTTTGCCCGGCAACAAGTTCGGACAGGGTGCCGCCGGAATCCCCGGCGGCACTTCCGCGAAGGAGATCGCTCCGCACGGCACCACCATCGTGGCGGTGAGTTATCGCGGCGGTGTGCTGATCGCCGGTGACCGCCGTGCCACGCAGGGGAACCTGCTGGCCAGCCGGGATATCGAGAAGGTCTACATCACCGACAGCTATTCCGCGGCGGGCATCGCAGGCACCGCGGGCATGGCGGTGGAGATGGTGCGGATCTTCGCGGTGGAACTGGAGCACTACGAGAAGCTCGAGGGCGTGCCGCTGACCTTCGACGGCAAGGCCAACAAGCTGTCGAAGATGGTGCGCGAGAATCTGCCCGCGGCCCTGCAAGGTCTGGCGGTGGTGCCGATGCTGGTCGGCTACGACCTCGACGCCACCGATGCCGACAAGGCGGGCCGCATTGTTTCGTTCGATGTGGTGGGTGGACGCAGCGAGGAGCGATTCGGGTACGCCGCGGTCGGTTCCGGCTCGATGTTCGCGAAGTCCTCGCTGAAGAAGTTGTACGCCAAGGGAATCGATCAGGATCGCGCGTTGCGCATCGCTGTCGAGTCGCTGTTCGACGCGGCCGACGACGACACCGCGACGGGTGGCCCGGATCTGGTGCGCGGCATCTTCCCGACGGCGATCGTGATCGATGAGGAGGGTGCGGTCGAGGTGACCGAGTCGCGGCTGGCGGAGATCACCCGCGGCATCATCGCCGACCGCGAGGCCGCCGAAGAAGGGAGCGCCTGATCATGACGTTGCCGTACTACGCGTCGGCCGAGCAGATCATGCGCGACAAGACCGAGCTCGCGCGCAAGGGCATCGCTCGGGGGCGCAGCGTCGTGGTCTTGACGTATGACAAGGGTGTGCTGTTCGTCGCGGAGAACCCGTCCGCGACGCTGCACAAGGTGAGTGAGCTCTACGACCGCATCGGGTTCGCCGCGGTCGGCAAGTACAACGAGTTCGAGAATCTGCGCAGGGGCGGCATCCTGCAGGCCGACATTCGGGGGTATCAGTACGACCGCCGCGATGTCACCGGCCGGGCGCTGGCCAATGCGTACGCGCAGACGCTCGGCACGATCTTCACCGATCAGCTCAAGCCGTACGAGGTGGAGATCTGTGTGGCGGAGGTGGGTTATCCGGAGCGGGCCGCGCAATCGGTGCTGTACCGGATCACCTTCGACGGATCGATCGTGGACGAGCGCGAGTTCGTGGTGATGGGCGGCACCACGGAGCCGATCGTCACCGCGCTGAAGTCGTCGTATCAGCCGGGTCTGGACCTGGCCTCCGCGGTCGGCGTCGCGGTGCGCGCGTTGCAGGCGGGTGTTCCGGAAGGCGCGGAGAAGGAGAAGCGGGTGCTGGGCGTGAGCTCGCTCGAGGTCGCGACCTTGGAGCAGGCGCGTCCGCGCCGGGCGTTCCGGCGGGTGCCCAACGCCACGCTGGAGCGTCTGCTGAGTCCGGCGGAGGCGGCCGAGAAGCCCGCGGTGGAGGAGACCGGCTCCGAGCCGAAGGATGAGAAACCGTCGGCGGAGGAGACTCCCTCAGCGGAGTAGTCCGCCGGGGCCGACGAACTCGACGGCCCGCGAACGACGCTTGGTTCGCGGGCCGTATCGGCATGTCCGGGGCCGGGCCGAACTGTGCATCCTCCGGCGAAACCGGCGTTTCACCCGGGCAAATTCCGACAAAGCGGGCCAAATCGTTGTGAAGACGTATGCATACGGGTTGTTCGGTGCCCCACGCAAGACCTCGACTTGGCTGTAATGTCGATGGTGTGCAGCGACGAATTATGGGGATCGAGACCGAGTTCGGTGTGACATGCACCTTCCACGGTCACCGTCGACTGTCCCCCGACGAGGTGGCCCGGTATCTGTTCCGCCGGGTGGTGTCCTGGGGCCGTAGCTCGAACGTGTTCCTCCGCAACGGTGCCCGGCTCTACCTCGATGTCGGGTCGCATCCGGAGTACGCGACCGCGGAATGCGACAACCTGGCGCAATTGGTGACCCACGACCGTGCGGGCGAACGGGTCCTCGAAGAGTTGCTGATCGACGCCGAGCAGCGTCTGGCCGAAGAAGGCATCGGCGGCGACATCTATTTGTTCAAGAACAACACCGACTCGGCGGGCAACTCCTACGGCTGCCACGAGAACTTCCTGGTGGTGCGCGCGGGTGAGTTCTCCCGGATCTCCGACGTGCTGCTGCCGTTCCTGGTCACCCGTCAGCTGATCTGCGGCGCGGGCAAGGTGCTGCAGACGCCGAAGGCCGCCACGTTCTGCCTGTCGCAGCGCGCCGAGCACATCTGGGAGGGCGTCTCCTCGGCGACCACCCGCTCGCGGCCGATCATCAACACCCGCGACGAGCCGCACGCCGACGCGGAGAAGTACCGCCGCCTGCACGTGATCGTCGGCGACTCCAACATGTCCGAGACCACCACCATGCTCAAGGTCGGCACCGCCGCCTTGGTGCTGGAGATGATCGAGGCGGGTGTCTCGTTCCGCGACTTCGCGCTGGACAATCCGATCCGCGCGATCCGCGAGGTGAGCCACGACCTGACCGGTCGGCGTCCGGTGCGCCTGGCAGGCGGTCGGCAGGCCAGCGCCCTCGACATCCAGCGCGAGTACTACGCCCGCGCCGTGGAGCATCTGCGCAATCGGGACCGCGATCCCCAGATCGACCAGGTGGTCGACCTGTGGGGCCGCACCCTGGACGCGGTCGAGGCGCAGGACTTCGCGAAGGTCGATACCGAGATCGACTGGGTGATCAAGCGCAAGCTGTTCCAGCGCTACCAGGACCGGTACGGCATGGAGCTGTCCGATCCCAAGATCGCCCAGCTGGATCTGGCCTATCACGACATCAAGCGCGGACGCGGCGTCTTCGACCTGCTGCAGCGCAAGGGGCTGGCCAAGCGGGTCACCGAGGACGAGGCCGTGGACGCCGCGGTCGACACCCCGCCGCAGACCACCAGGGCCAAGCTGCGCGGTGACTTCATCACCGCGGCCCAGGAGGCGGGCCGCGACTTCACCGTCGACTGGGTGCACCTGAAGCTGAACGACCAGGCGCAGCGCACCGTGCTGTGCAAGGACCCGTTCCGCTCGGTCGACGAGCGCGTAGATCGCCTGATCGCGTCTATGTAATTTGGCGCGCTGTGTCGGTTTTCCAGCGCTTGCGGCGCTGGGTGTTCGCGGCCCATTGGTGGCCGCGAACGGAATAGGCTCGGGCCTGCGGCATGATCGAGGCATGATCATCGCCTTCTCCGTGACACCGCTCGGGACCGGCGTCGACGTCGGGCGCGCCGTCGCCGAGGCGGTCCGCGTGGTGCGCGCCAGTGGACTGCCCAATCGCACCGACGCCATGTTCACCACCGTCGAGGGCGAATGGGATGAGGTGATGGCCGTGGTGAAACAGGCGGCCGACGCCATCCTGGCCGTCGCTCCACGTTGCAGCCTGGTGCTGAAGGCCGACATCCGTCCCGGCGTGACAGACGCGATGACCGCCAAGGTGGAGAAGATCGAGCGCTACTTGTCGGAAGGCTGATGGCCCGCGCATTTCGGCGACACCGACGAAGTGGTACCTGCGCGCGGCTCGCTCGTAACGGCGAATGACGAGGTCAGTACGTTGCTCGCCGACGCGCCCAACGCACCACAACCACAGGTTTCGAACGAAGCGAGACCGAGCCGCGAACACGCCGCTACGAAGTAGCGGCCGAACTAACGCAGACCGGCTGCGCAGATTACCCTCTATCGGGTGGCGATATCCAAGGTCGAGCGGCTGATGAATCTGGTCATCGCGCTGCTGTCGACCCGGCAGTTCCTGACCGCCGAGCGGATCCGGGTGAGCGTGGCCGGATACGAGGACTCCGCCAGCGACGAAGCGTTCAGCCGGATGTTCGAGCGGGACAAGAACGAACTGCGTGATCTGGGGATTCCACTGGAAGTCGGACCGGTGAGCCGGTACTCGACGGTGGAGGGCTACCGGATCAACCGCGACGCCTACGAGCTACCCGACATCGATCTGAGCGATCAGGAGGCCGCCGCCGTCGCGGTTGCGGTGCAGATGTGGGAATCGCCGGAACTCGCCGCCGCCGCGGAGGGGGCGTTGCTCAAACTGCGCGCGGCGGGCATCCACGTGGAAACCGACGCCGCCGTGGCGTCCGTGCCCGCGGTTCCGGCCCGTGCTCGGGGCTCCGAACCCGTGCTCGGCAAACTCCTCGCCGCGATCGACGGGGGCCAGGCGGTGCGGTTCGAGCACCGCGGCGCGATCAACGCCCCCTATCTCATGCGTGACGTCGAACCGTGGGGCGTCGTCACCCATCACGGCCGCTGGTACCTGGTCGGGCACGACCGGGACCGGGACGCGGTGCGCAGTTTCCGGCTGTCCCGCATCGGCGACGATGTGACCGCGTATGGCCCGCGCAACGCCGTCCACAAGCCGGAGGGCGTCGACCTGCGCGCCATCGTCGACCAGGTCACCAGCACCGCACCGGTCAGCGGTTCAGCGACGGTGTGGGTGGCCGAAGGGCGCGGGCGGGAGATCCGCAGGCTCGGCAAGGTGACCGGTGAGCGCGTCGTCGGCGGCCGTACGGGCGCCGTCGTCGAGCTTCCGGTGCGATCCCGCGATTGGCTGGCCCGGCTGATCACCGGCCTGGGCCCGGACGCCGTGGTGCTCGCCCCCGAGTCGCTGCGTGCCGATGTCATCGCGCGGCTGCGTTCGGTGTTCGACCGCACGGAGGTCCGGGCATGAGCTCGCGGCTCTCGGTCCGGCTGTCCCGGCTGCTGAACATGATCCCGTACTTCATCGCCCACCCGGGCATCAGCGCGGCCGAGGCCGCCGCCGACCTGGGCGTGACCACCAAACAGTTGATGAGCGACCTCAATCAGCTGTGGATGTGCGGGCTTCCCGGGTATGGTCCGGGCGACCTGATCGACTTGTCGTTCTCCGAGGAGAGCATCGAGGTCACCTTCTCCGCGGGCATCGACCGTCCGTTGCGGTTGACCTCCACCGAGGCGACCGCGTTGCTGGTCGCGCTGCGCTCGATCGTCGACATGCCCGGCATGGTGGACCCGACGGCGGCCCACGCGGCCATCGCGAAGATCGAAGCGGCGATCGCGGGTGGCGCGGAACTCGCCGAGAACGGGCGGTCTCGAACCCCGCCGCCGGAGGCGCCCGCGGTGGCCGCCGTGCGGTCGGCGCTGGCGCTCGGCCGGGCGCTGCGGTTGGTGTACTACTCCGCCAGTCGCGACGTGGTGTCCGAACGCATCGTCGACCCGATCCGCATCGTCCTCGTGGACGACAACAGCTACCTGCAAGCGTGGTGCAGGCAGGCCGAGGGGGTGCGGCTGTTCCGCTTCGACCGGATCGAGGCCGCGACCGAGCTGGACGAGCTCGCCCGGCCGCCCGTGCATGCCACCGACGTGACGGCGGGCCTGGACCTGTTCCAGGACGATCCCGCGGTCGCCCTGGCGCGCTTGCGGATTCACGCCGATTACGCTTGGGTGCTGGATCAGTACCCGATGCATCGGCTGGCGGTGCATCCCGACGGCAGCCTGGAGGCGACCATGCGGTTCGCCACGCTGGACTGGATGGCCCGCCTGCTGCTCGGTTTCGGGGCGGGTGTCACCGTCCTCGGCCCGCCGGAGCTGGTGGCGGCGGTGCGCGAGCGGTCGAACGCCGCGCTGGCCGCCTACGAGGAAGCCGGATACCTGGAGGCCAGATGAGGAAGGCAGAGGCCCTACCGGCATGAACAGTCGTGTGCTGGTGGTAGGCGCGGGCAGCATCGGCAACTTCGTCGGCGGCAAGCTCGGTGTAGCGGGGGCGGAGGTCACCCTGGTCGGCCGCAGGCGCGTGCTCGACGAGCTCGGCGCGTCCGGGCTCCGGCTCACCGACCTCGACGGCGGTGACGACGCGTTACCGCCGGATCGATTCCACCGCGCCACCGAACCGGATGACGTCGGCTCGGCAGATCTGGTGCTGGTCACGGTGAAATCGGCGGCGACGGCGGAGGCGGTGCGCGACCTCGCGGGCAAGATCCGGCCGGGCACCGTCGTGCTCAGCCTGCAGAACGGCATCGGCAACGACTCGGTGATCCGGGAGATCCTGCCGCACTGCGTGGTCTTGGCCGGAATGGTGATGTTCAACGTCGTGCACCACCCCGGCGGGCGTTTCCATCGCGGCACCGAGGGCGGTCTCGCGGTACAGGACGATCCGGCTCTGGCGCCGTTCCTGGACGTATTCGAGCGAGCGGGGCTCGGCCTGCGCCGGTATCCCGACCTGCGGCCGGTGCAGTGGGCGAAGCTGCTGCTGAACCTGAACAACCCGGTCAACGCGCTGTCGGGGCGCCCGCTGCGGGAAGAACTCGCCGACCGGGACTACCGCCGTTGCCTCGCGCTCACCCAGCGCGAAGCGCTCGAGGTGATGAACAAGGCGCGAATTCGCCCCGCCCGGCTGACCCCGCTGCCGCCCCGGGTGATGGCCGCGCTGCTGACCGTTCCCGACGGCCTGTTCCGGCGGGTAGCCGGGCAGGTGCTGGCCATCGATCCGATGGCGCGTTCGTCCATGGCGGACGACCTGGAGCTGGGCCGCACCACCGAAATATCCTGGCTGTGCGGGGAAATCGTCGAACTGGGCGCGATGGTCGGGATGCCGACGCCGGTGAATCAGCGGCTGATCGAATTGATCGTCGCGGCCGAGCAGGGCGGCAGGCGCGCGTGGACCGGACGGGAGCTGCTCGGCCAGCTGCGGGCCGCAGCGGCGGGCGCCGCGCCCGAACGCAAGGCGAACGAGCAGTGACGGCGGCGTTCGCGCACGTCACCCTCCGGTAGCATCGAGACATCACAGTCTTGGGAGGTAGATCATGGGCAGTCTGAGCATCTGGCACTGGCTGATCATTGCGGTGGTCTTCGTGATGTTCTTCGGTGCGAAGCGGATGCCCGACGCGGCCCGCAGTTTGGGCCGATCGTTGCGCATCTTCAAGAGCGAAGTCAGTCAGATGCAGAACGAGAGCAACGCGCCCACCAGCGGCGCGCAGGCTCAGCAGCCCGCACCGCAGTTGCCCGCCGCGCAGCAGCCGACGCCGCAGGCCACCGAGCCCCGCACCGAGCAGAAATCGGTCTGAGCGGAGCCGCTCGCGCCGGAGTGAGGAAGAACTCACTCCGGACTCAGTGCTGTTGCCGAGCCGTGCGAGGCACGTGAACCCAGGGGCGATCACCAACCATGCGAATCCCGTTCGATCCGCGGCGCAGTAAGCGCAGGACCAATCCCGACGGCACCATGTCGTTGGTCGAGCATCTGCAGGAGCTGCGTTACCGGTTGCTCGTGTCGATCGCCGCGGTGATCGCGACGACGGTGCTCGGGTTCCTGTGGTACGGGCACGGGTTCCTCGGGATCGAGAGCCTCGGTGAGATCCTGCGCGGGCCGTATTGCTCGCTGCCCTCCTCGGCCCGTGCGTCGCTGACCCCGGACGGCGAGTGCCGTCTGCTGGCGACCGCGCCGTTCGAGCAGTTCACGCTGCGGTTGAAGGTCGGCCTGACCGCAGGCGTGGTGCTGGCGGCGCCGATCTGGCTGTACCAGTTGTGGGCGTTCATCACCCCCGGGCTGTACGCGAAGGAGCGCAAGTACGCGGTCGGGTTCGTGTCCTCGGGCACGGTGTTGTTCGCCGCCGGCGCGGTGCTGGCCTACGTGGTGATCGCGCACGCGTTGAGCTTCTTGCTGACCATCGGCGACAACGTGCAGATCACGGCGTTGAGCGGGTCGCAATATTTCTCGTTCATCATCCAGTTGCTGATCATCTTCGGGGTCAGTTTCGAGACGCCGTTGCTGATCGTCGGGTTGAACCTGGTCGGCGTACTGACCTACGAGCGCCTGAAGGCGTGGCGGCGGGGGATCACCTTCGGGTTGTTCGTCTTCGCGGCGATCGTGACCCCGCAGGATCCCTTCTCGATGCTGGCGCTGGCCTTGGCGTTGACGGTGTTGTTCGAGGTGGCGATCCAGTTCTCCCGGGTCAACGACCTGCGCCGGGCGCGCAAGGAGCGCGAGGGCTGGGGTGCGCTGTCGGACGAGGAGGCCTCCGAGCTCGGCGCCCCGTCACCGATCGATCCGGCCGGGTCGATCGGTACGCCCGCGGAGAAATCCGCACGACCGGTGTCGGACTACTCCGATACGCTCTGACGAGTGACAGTTGACCGGTCGCAGACGGGCGAGTTGACCGCATTTTCCGCCGAGCTGAAGTTCCGGCTGGATCCGTTTCAGCGCCAAGCCTGTGCGGCGCTCGAAGAAGGCCACAGCGTACTCGTCTGTGCCCCCACCGGCGCGGGAAAGACGGTCGTCGGTGAGTTCGCCGTTCACCTGGCGCTGGCGGCGGGCGGGAAGTGCTTCTACACCACACCCATCAAGGCGCTGTCGAACCAGAAGTTCGCCGACCTCACCGAGCGCTACGGCCGCGACCAGGTCGGACTGCTGACCGGCGACCAATCGATCAATCCCGGGGCGCCGGTGGTTGTGATGACCACCGAGGTGCTGCGCAACATGCTCTACGCCTCCTCGGACGCGCTGCGTGGGCTGTCCTACGTCGTGATGGACGAGGTGCACTACCTCGCCGACCGGTTCCGCGGCGCGGTGTGGGAGGAGGTCATCCTGCACCTGTCCCCGGACGTGCGGCTGGTCAGCCTTTCGGCCACGGTGAGCAACGCCGAGGAGTTCGGCGCCTGGATGGAGACCGTGCGCGGCGACACCGCGGTGGTGGTCGACGAGACAAGGCCGGTTCCGCTGTGGCAGCACGTCATGGTGGGACGGCGGATGTTCGACCTGTTCGACACCAAATCCACCGAGCAGAAGGTGCTCGTCGACGAAGACCTGGTGCGGTTCATCCGCCACCGTGAGGCGGCCGATCGGATGAACAGCTGGGGTGCCCCGCGCAACGGCCGCGGTGGCCCGCGCCGGGATTTCCGCCCGCTGCCCCGGCCGGAGGTGCTCGCCAAGCTGGACGAAGAGGGCTTGCTGCCCGCGATCACGTTCATCTTCAGCCGGGCGGGATGCGACGGCGCGCTCGCCCAGTGCCTGCGCTCGCGGCTGGATCTGAGCCGTCCGGAGGAGCGCGACGAGGTCGACGCGATCATCGACAAGCACACCGGCGATCTGCCCAAGGCCGATCTGGAGGTGCTCGGCTACTGGGAGTGGCGTGAGGCGCTGCACCGCGGCCTCGCCGCGCATCACGCCGGGATGCTGCCCGCGTTCCGGCACACCGTCGAAGAGCTGTTCGTCAACGGGCTGGTGCGTGCCGTCTTCGCCACCGAGACGCTGGCGCTCGGCATCAACATGCCCGCCCGCACGGTGGTGCTGGAGCGGCTGGTCAAGTTCAACGGCGAGTCGCACGCGGAGCTCACACCCGGGGAGTACACCCAGCTGACCGGGCGTGCGGGGCGGCGCGGCATCGACGTCGAAGGCCACGCGGTGGTGTTGTGGCAGCCGGAGGTGGACACCAGCGCGGTCGCAGGCCTGGCCTCGACGCGCACCTATCCGCTGCGCAGCTCGTTCCGGCCGGGCTACAACATGTCGATCAACCTCATCGATCGGATGGGTGCCGACGAGTCGCGCGCCCTGCTGGAGCGATCGTTCGCCCAGTTCCAGGCGGATCGGTCGGTGGTCGGGCTGGTGCGCGGCATCGAGCGCAACGAGGGGGCGCTGCGCAAGTTGCGCGACCAGCTCGGCGGTGCCGAAGGCGGGTTCCTCGAGTACCTGTCGCTGCGCGAGCGGATCAAGCAGCGCGAGCGGCAGTTGGCCCAGCAGAGCCGTGCCGACCGGCGAGGCGCCGCCGTGGACGCGCTCGGCGCGCTGCGGCGCGGTGACGTGGTGGCGATTCCGTCCGGCCGCCGCGCCGGGCTCGCGGTGATCCTGGAGCCGGACGCGACGCCGGGCGATCCGCGGCCGCTGGTGCTCACCGAGGACAAGTGGGCCGGACGAGTTTCGGTCGCCGACTTCCCGGTGCCCGCCGAGGCGCTCGGGCACATGCGGCTGCCGCGCCGGGTGGATCACCGCACCGCGCGCATCCGCCGCGACCTGGCCTCCGCGCTGCGCAGCACGGGAATCTCGGTGCCGGGCAGGCCACGTCGCGGCAGGCAGTCCGCCGCGGCCGACGACCGGGAACTGGCCACCTTGCGCCGGAGCCTGCGCGCCCATCCGGCGCACTCCCGGCCCGATCGCGAGCAGCTGGCCCGGATCGGCGAGCGCTACAACCGGTTGCAGCGCGAAACGGAGGCGATGCGCCAGAAGGTTGCCGCGACCACCAATTCGCTGGCGCGCACGTTCGATCGGATCCTCGGTCTGCTGGAGGAACGTGGATTCGTGCACGAGAGCGAGGTGACCGCGGACGGTCGCCGGTTGGCGCGCATCTACGCGGAAAGCGATCTGCTGGTAGCCGAATGCCTCAGGAACGGGTTGTGGCGCGGTCTCGGCCCGGCCGAGCTGGCCGGTGTGGTCTCGATCCTGGTGTACGAATCCCGCCAGGAGGGCGGCTATCTCGGCGCGACCGGACCGACGGCTCCGATCCGGCGCGCGGTAGGCGCGACCATCGGCGTCTGGTCCGAGCTGCGCTCCGACGAAGCGCGACACAAGCTGCCGCCGACCAGGGAACCCGATCTCGGTTTCGTCGACGGCATCTACAAATGGGCGCGCGGCGACGGGTTGGCCGAGTCGTTGCTCGCCAGCGGCGACCAAGGCGCGCCGCTGTCGGCCGGTGACTTCGTGCGCTGGTGCAGGCAGGTGATCGATCTACTCGATCAGATCCACGGCACCGCTGACGATCTCGAGGTCGCCGCCACCGCGGCGAAGGCGGTGCGGGCGATCCGGCGGGGCGTCGTGGCGGTGGACGCCGCCTGAGCGGTGTGAGCGCCGGGCGCGCGGCGGGCGGCAATATCAACACGGCGGATTCGATTGTGATTTGATTTCTTTCGCGTACCGACCGTGGCGGAGTAGTCGTGTCATGCGACGAGGCCCACGCGGGGGGCTACCGTGTGTACAACGATGCGAGTGGAGGCAAGCAAATGAGCGGCCCTTACGGACCGAACGACCCCGGGGAGGGACGCAACGATCCCACCCAGCAGTGGGGTGGACAGCAGGCGCCGGGCGGGGCCGGTCCCACGCAGCAGTGGAGCGGTCAGCCGCAGACTCCGGCCTCGGCGCAGCCGACCCAGCACTGGGGTGAGCAGCAACCTCAACAGCAGCAATGGGGGCAACCCCAGCAGCAGTGGGGTCAGCAACCGCAGCAGCCGCAGTGGGGCCAGCAGCCCGCTCAGGGCCAGCAGCCGCAGTGGGGCCAACCGCAGCAGCAGGACTGGGGCCAGCAGGGGCAGCAGCCGCAGTGGGGGCAGCTGCAGCAGCAGTGGGGCGCTCCCGGACAGCAGCCTCCACAGCAGGGCGGCAAGAACAAAGGCCTGATCATCGGGCTGTCGGTGCTCGGTGTCGCGGTGGTCGGCGCGATAGTCGCGCTCGTGCTCGTGTTGACCGCCAAGGACCAGCTGGACCAGGCCGCCGTGCAGGACGGCGTGAAGAAGGTGTTGTCGGATTCCTACGGCATCCAGGACATAAGCGACGTCTCCTGCCCCTCCGGCCAGGAAGTCAAGGTCGACGCCACCTTCGAATGCAGCGTGAAGGTCAGCGGCGAGGCCAAGAAGGTGAGCATCAAGATCACCAAGGACGACGGCACCTACGAGGTCGGTCGCCCCAGCTGAGCTGTGTTTGTCTCTCCAGCGCCTGCGGCGCTGGGTGTTCGCGGCCCTCTTATGGCTCGCGTTTGCGCGAGCCGGGCCGCGGACGGCGGATGCTCGGTCTCGCTTCGCTCGGAACCTGTGGCAGAGGTGAGCTTGGAGTGTCAGGCCGCGCGCGGACCTCGGCGTTTGCTTTCGCCAGTGGAGGGAAGCCATACCGGCGCTTTGTGGCGGACCTCAGGGGGTTTCGGCGACCGTGGTGCAGACGGGGTGAGCCGGAGTGGTCATGTGCAACCGCCGCCGATGGCTCCGGATGGCTCCGGTAGCGGACACCGATGCTGGTCGGGGCTGGTGTCAGAGCGGATGCCGCTCTCGGTTCGGCAGCCGCGAGTCCGAACGTGAAGGGCTCGGTTCCGCATCGAATGGCTCTTCGCGACGGGTGCGACCAGCTTCGGCCTCCGGGTCAGGCGATGCGGGTGGCGAGTGCCGTGATCAGGCGGGTGACCGGGCTTTCGGCGTTGTAGGCGGTGGCGAGGGCGTGTAGGCGGGCCGGGTCGGCCGGTTCGGTGGGGAGGACGTCGGCGCGGGACAGGACTACCTCGGCGTCGCAGACCACCCGCACGACCGGCGCGGCGGCCTTCAAGTAGTCCTCGGCGGCGCGCAGCCGGGCACGCACGCCTTGCGACAGGTCGGAGCCGGGATCCTCGACGGCCGCGACGAGGGCGTCCAGGGAGCCGAAACGGGAGATCAAGGTGGCTGCGGATTTCTCGCCGATGCCCGCCACTCCGGGCAATCCGTCCGAGGCGTCGCCGCGCAGCGTCGCCATGTCGGCATAGGCCGGGCCGGCGTTCCGCTGCGGCACACCGTACTTCGCCGACACCTCGGCCGGGCCGAACAATTCCGCCTTGGCCAGCCCCCGTCCGGCGTAGAAGACCCGTACCGGTGGCGCGGGTTCGTCCCGGACGAGCTGCAGCAAGTCACGATCGCCGCTGACCACGACCACCTCGTCGGTGCGCTCACGAGTCGCCAAGGTGCCCAGCACGTCGTCGGCTTCCAAGCCCGCCGCCCCGCCGGTCGCGATCCCCGCGGCGTCGAGCACCTCGAGGATCATCTCGACCTGCGGGGTGAGCCGGTCGGGAACGGTCTCGGCGCCAGGTGCGGCATCGGGTGATGTGTCCAGCCGGTGTGCCTTGTAGGACGGGACCAGCTCGACTCGATACGCCGGACGCCAGTCCAGATCCAGGCACACCACCAGTCGGCTCGGGGCGAACCGGGTGATCAGCGACGCCACCATGTCGGTGAAACCACGCAGCGCGTTCACCGACCGGCCGTCGGGTGCGGTGATCTTGTCGGGGATGGCGTGGAAGGCGCGGAACCACAGACTGGCTCCGTCCAACAGCAGCAGGGGCCCACCGGAAGCAGAGGTCACGGGCTGAGGCTACTCGGTCGCGGCGACACCGCCCTGGCGAAGTTCGGCGTTCGCCGGGCCCGCCCGGCGGGTAACGTCGGACGAATGAGCTCGCATACGGATTCGAGGTTCGCGGCGGACGTCTACGGTGCACGGCTGGAGCGGGCGGTGGGGCTGATGCGGGCCGCCCACCTCGATGCCCTGTTGATCACTCCCGGCCCCGACCTGCGCTACCTGATCGGCTCGGCGGCCGAGTCGTTCGAGCGGCTGACCTGCCTGGTGATCCCCGCGGACGGTGCGACGCCGTCGGTCGTGATCCCGAAACTGGAGCTGGCGTCGCTGGAGGGCTCCGCGGCGGGCGAACTGGGTCTGCAAGTGCTGGACTGGGTCGACGGCACCAACCCGTACGCGCTGGTGAAGTCCGCGCTGCATGTGGGTTCCCGGGTGGCCGTGGCCGATGTCATGCCCGCACTACATCTGCTGCCGCTGGCCGAGTCGTTCACCGGTCTGCCGGTGTCCGCCACTCCCGTCCTGCGCGAACTGCGCATGATCAAGGACCCCGCCGAGGTGGACGCGCTGCGCCGGGCGGGTGCGGCGATCGACCGGGTGCATGCGCGGATGGGCGAGTTCTTGCAGGTGGGGCGCACCGAGGCGGAGGTCGGCCGCGATATCGAGGCCGCGATCGTGGCCGAGGGGCACACCGAGGCGGCGTTCGTCATCGTCGGCAGCGGTCCGCACGGGGCGGACCCGCATCACGGCGTGTCCGAGCGCCGGATCGAGGCAGGCGATGTGGTGGTCGTCGACATCGGCGGCCCGGTCGAACCCGGCTATTACTCCGATTCCACCCGGACCTACGTCCTGGGCGAGCCCGATCCGGAGGTCGCCGCCCGCTTCGCCGAGCTGGAACGCGCGCAGGCCGCGGCGGTCGCGGCCGTCCGCCCGGGCGTCACGGCGGCCGCGGTGGACGACGCGGCGCGAAACCCCTTGACCGAAGCCGGTTTCGGGCCCGCATTCGTGCACCGCACCGGGCACGGCATCGGCCTGTCGGTGCACGAGGAGCCCTACATCGTCGCGGGCAACGACCTCGTCCTGCAGCCCGGCATGGCATTCAGCGTGGAGCCCGGCATCTACTTCCGCGGCGAGTGGGGCGCGCGCATCGAGGACATCGTGATCGTCACCGACGAAGGCGGTGAATCCCTGAACAAGCGGCCGCACGGCCTGACGGTGCTGTGATCGAAGGCTGACGGCGGCGAGGAAGGCGTCCGGCGGAGGCGCTAAGCGCCCGCGCCGTTGCCGCCCGCCGCGCCATCCCCGGCCGGTGCGACCAGCGTGCTGCTGGACAGGACGCGCCGGACCTGGATGGCGATCACCACGCGGGTGGGGTTCTCCCGGGGCACGCGATAACGACCGGCGTACCGCTCGACCGCCTCGGCCACCTCGTCGGAAGCCTCGAGCACGGTGGCCGGGCCCTCCAGCGTGAGCCACCGGATGCCGTCGACCTGGCTGACCGCCGCGTAGCCGGAGCGGCGCACGTTGCGTACCTTCACCGACCCGTCGTTGGTGATCACGCGCGCGATCCCGGCCTCTTGGTCCCAGGTGAATCCCACCGCCACCACATGGGGCGTTCCGTCCGCGCGCAAGGTCGTCAGCGTGGCGAGGTGCCGTTCGGCGACGAACTCGAGGGCGGCGGGCGAGAGCTCAGCAGTACTCGTCGGCATCCCCCGACCGTAGCCGTCGGCGCCCGCCCACGCCGCACCAGCCCGTGCCGCGCCGGTGCGCGATGACGAGCCCCGCCCGTGTCGATGACAGACTGAGGCGCATGGGAACGCGTGGTTTGTCCGACGGGACCGTGCTGCTGCTGGGCGGGCGGAGCGAGATCGGCCTCGAGGTGGCGCGACGGCTGGCGCCGGGACGAGCGGTGGTTCTGGCGGCCCGGCGCAGCGGCGAATTGGACGCGCAGCGCGCGGAGATCACGGCGGCGGGCGCGAGTGAGGTGCACACTGTCGAATTCGACGCCGACGACATGGCGAGTCATCCGGCGTTGCTGGAGAAGATCGCCGCCGAGCACGGGCCGATCGGGATCGCGGTGCTCGCCTTCGGTGTGCTCGGCGATCAGCAGCGCGCCGAGCGGGATCCCGCCCACGCGGCGGCGATCCTGCATACCGACTTCGTCGCCCAAGCGGGCGTTCTCACCACGGTGGCGAATCTGTTGCGCGCGCGAGGGGCGGGACAGATCGTCGTGTTCAGCTCGGTCGCCGGCGTGCGGGTCCGGCGCGCGAACTACGTCTACGGTTCGGCCAAAGCGGGACTCGACGGATTCGCCTCCGGTCTCGCGGACGCCCTGCACGGCAGCGGCGTGCGGTTGCTGCTGGTGCGTCCCGGGTTCGTGATCGGTCGGATGACCGAGGGGATGTCCCCGGCGCCGTTCTCCAGCACGCCGGATCAGGTTGCCGACGCGGTGGTCAAGGGTCTGCGCCGGGGCGCGAGCCGAGTCTGGGTTCCCGGAATCCTGCGACCGGTGTTCTTCGCGATGCGACTACTGCCACAACCGATTTGGCGCCGGATGCCCCGATGAGCGCCGCGCCCGGGTCGTGGGCAGGAAAACCGGTCACGGTCGTCGGGATCGGCGCCGACGGCTGGGACGGCCTCGGTCGCGCCGCGCGGGAGGCCGTCGATGACGCCGAGGTCCTGTTCGGTTCCGTGCGCCAGCTCGCGCTCGTGCCGCCCACCGTGGCGGCGCACCGGGTGACGTGGCCGTCGCCCCTGCTGCCCGCGCTGCCCGGCCTGCTCGAACGGCACGGCGGGGCGCGGTTGTGCGTCCTGGCCAGCGGCGATCCGATGTTCTACGGAATCGGCGTCACCTTGGCTCGATTGCTGGGCGCGCAGGCGCTGCGGGTGCTGCCGCAACCGTCTTCCGCGTCCCTGGCCTGCGCCCGCCTGGGCTGGCCGCTGGCCGAAACACCGGTGGTCAGCGTGGTCGGGCGTCCGTTGGCGACGGTGCTGCCCGAGCTGGCCGACGGCAGGCGGCTGCTGGTGCTCAGCGCCGACGAGCACACACCGCGGGATCTGGCGCGACTGCTCGGGAGCCACGGTTTCGGCGGTTCGGAGCTGACGGTACTCGAGCAACTGGGCGGTTCCGCCGAACGGCGCCGCGCCGGAATCGCGCAGCAGTGGGCACACCCGCCGGGCGACCCGCTGAACGTCGTGGCGATCACCTGCTCGGCCGACCCGGACCGGCTGCGCGCCACCCGCCTGCCCGGACTGCCGGACGAATTGTTCGGCGGCGATGGCCAGCTCACCAAGCACGAGGTCCGCGCGCTGACGCTGGCGGCGCTGGCGCCCGCGCCCGGGGAATTGCTGTGGGATGTGGGCGGCGGTTCGGGCAGTATCGCCATCGAATGGTGCCGGGCGCATGCGGGGAACCGGGCCGTCGCGTTCGAGCGGCTCGAGCGCAGGCGACGCCAGATCGCCGACAATGCCGCGGTTCTGGGCGTGCCGCACATCCAGGTGCGCGGCGAAGTGCGTGGCGAACTCGCCGCCGATACCGGAATCGCCGCGCCCGACGCGATTTTCGTCGGTGGTGGCCTGACCCAGGATGGCGTGCTGGAGACATGCTGGGCGCAGTTGCGTCAGGGCGGCAGGCTTGTCGCGAACGCGGTCACGGCGGAATCGGAATCGTTGCTGCTCAACTGGTCGAACGCCCAGGGCGGCATATTGCGGAAGTTCCAGATCTATCGCGGGGAACCACTGGGCTCCTTCACCACCTGGCGTCCCCAGCTTCCGGTCACACAGTGGTCGGTGGTGAAAACCGCGCGATCCTTCCCCGCGGAGGCGTGAACACGTTACCGGTCACGCGGTAGGGTCGGGGCCGAGTTCTGATCATTGATCGGAAATCCGATTCCTGTTGGGGAGATAGATGAGATACAAGAAGTTCGCCGCTACCGCATTGCTGGCCGTCGCCGCTACCGGAGTCGCCGCCGGTACTTCCTACGCCGCCCCGGTGCCGCCCGCGGTGCAGGACCAGGCCGCTGCGGCGCCCACCGTCACCGGCAGCGATCAGGGCGTCGGTTACGCGCTGCAACTCGCCGACGCGGGCAAGTCGGTGGTCACCAGCGTGACCGGGGGCGCGTTCAGCGTCGACACCGACAACCGGGCGGTCACGCTGAAGAACTCCGCGGGCGAAACCGTCACCACCATTCCGCTCACCGCGACGGCCAAGGGCCAGGAGGTCCGGATCGCCGCTGCCGTCGCCGACGAGGGCAGGCAGCTCACGCTGACCCCGCAGGTCGCGCCGACCGCGAACGCGCCGGTCGCCGCCGAGTTCATCGGCGCGCAGGAGTGGTTCTTCGCCGAGCTGCAGCGCGCCTCGCTCGGCGCTCTGGTCGGTGGCCTGATCGGCGCCGCTATCGGCATCGTGTTCTTCGGTGTCGGCATCCTGCCGGGCGCGGTGCTCGGCGCGCTGATCGGTCTGGCCGTCGCGGGCGGGCCGTCGCTGCTGAACGCGGGTATCGCCTACTTCAGCGGCCAGCCCTGAGGGTTCTGATTCTGGGCGGCACCCGGGAGGCGCGGGAGCTGGCCCACATCGCTTCCGGCGAGCGAGGATTCGAGATCGTGTCCTCGCTCGCCGGTCGTGTGCGCGCACCCTTGCTGCCCGAGGGGGAGGTCCGCGTCGGTGGCTTCGGGGGCGCCGAAGGACTGCGCGCCTGGCTCGCGGCCAACGACGTGGCCGCGATGGTCGACGCCACCCATCCGTTCGCGGCCGCCATCAGCGCCAACGCGGCAGTCGCCGCGCGAGTTTCGGGTGTGCCGCTGGTGCACCTGCGCCGGCCCAGGTGGGTCGAGCAGGCAGGAGACCGCTGGATGCGCGTACCCGATCTCTCCGCGGCCGCGACAGCGGTCGGCACGTTCGGCGAGCGTGTGTTCCTGACCATCGGCAGACAAGGCGTCGACGCGTTCGCGGGACTCGACCGGCCCTGGTTCCTGATTCGCGCCATCGACCCGCCGGAGGGCGCGCTGCCGCCGCGGCACCAATTGCTCCTCGCCCGTGGTCCCTTCGCGGTGCAGGACGAAGCGCGGCTACTCGCGGAGTATCGGATCGACGCGCTCGTCACGAAGGACAGCGGCGGGGAGCAGACCGAGGCCAAACTCACCGCCGCCCGCGCCGCGGGCATTCCGGTCGTCGTGGTGGACCGCCCGCCGCTGCCCGAGGGCGCGCGGATCGTGGAATCCTCTGCGCAAGCGCTAAATTGGCTGCGCGCCCGGCGAACCCGGCGCGGCTGAGACGTTCCGGCTCACGACGAGCCGGAGAGATCAGCCGCCGAGAATTTCCGGCAGATGATCGAACCAGTCCAGCACCGTGCGCTCGTAGCGAATCCCGAAATCCAAGGTGGCGCGGGCGAATGCGGTCTTACCCTCCGGGTCTTCGGCGAGATACCGGGTGAGCCGGGCCTGATGGATCTCCCGGTTGGCGGCGATGATGCCGTCGAGCCGATCGCGATCGAGATGCTCGCCGAAGGAGAGCGTGAGCAGCAACGGCACCCGGATGGTTTCCCCGCCGGGATCGCGGACGACCCACTCCAGGAACGCTTCCCGGCCCGCGTCGGTGATGTGGTAAGGGGTGCGCTCCCTGGCGCCGGTCTCGCCCTTCTCGACGAGGCCCGCCGCATCCATGGTGGCCAGTTCCCGGTAGACCTGGCTCTGTGTGATGGTCCAGAAGTCGCCGATGCGCTCCTGGGCCTCGGTCACCAGATCCCATCCCGACATCGCGCCTTCGTGCAGAAATCCGAGCAACGAGGCCGCCGTCGAGTTCAGTGGCTTGCGCTTGGTCGCGGTGTTGGTCAACGACTGCTCCCTTCGCTCTCAACATTCCATAATGGAATGTTACCGGAACGGGGTGGGTCAGGCGTCGCCGGTCAGCTTGTCGAGCCGGGCGAGCACCTGCGCCATTCCCTGCTCCAGCCGTGCCTGTCCTTGTTCGAGCTGCGCCTGGCCGCGAGCGAGCGCGGTCTGGCCCTGTTCCAGACGGACCTGTCCTTGTTCGAGCACGGTCACCCTGCGGTTGAGTTCGCCCACATTCTCGCGCAGGTCTCCGACGTCCTGGCGCAGCTCGCCGACGGCTTCGCCGAGGGTTTCCGCGCGCCGGTCGACCCGGCCGATGCCGTCGAGCGCCTTCCTGGTCAGCGCCGCGAGTTCGTTGAGGACCTCGCCCTGTTCGTCGAGTGCCTGTTCGCTCGCGGTGGCCCTGGCCTCCAAGGCTCGGGCGCGCAGCGTCAGCTCCGACAGTGTCGCGGCCAAGGTCCCTCCGATCTGCTTCGGTGCGTCAGGCGATACTACGCGTCGCCGGCGGCCGCGTCGCGCGTGCGGCCGTAGCGGCGGGAGGTGAAGACCCGGGTGCCCGCACCGGTTTCCAGCGCCGTGGTGGTGGACGCGCCGATGATCAGCAGTGTCCGCATGTCCACCTCCGCGGGGTCGAGGTCGCCGAGCGGCACCACCCGGACCGACTCGGTGGGCCCGCCGACGTCGCGCCCGATGACGACGGGCGTGTCGGGCTTGCGATGCTCCAGCAGCAGATCCCGCATCGCGCCCACCTGCCAGGTGCGTTGCGAGGATGCCGGATTGTAGATCGCGATCGCCATGTCGGCCGCCGCGACCGCCGAAAGGCGCTGCGCCACAACCTCCCACGGCTTGAGTCGATCGGAGAGCGAGATCATCGCGTAGTCGTGCCCCAGCGGCGCGCCCACCCGGCTGGCCACCGCGTTGGCCGCGGTGAGCCCGGGCAGCACCCGCACCGGCACCGCGCGCCACTGCGGGTCGGCGGATTCCTCCAGCACCGCCGCCGCCATCGCGAAGACGCCTGGATCCCCCGAGGAGACGACCGCGACCCGCGCGCCCCGCTTGGCCAGATCCAAGGCCATGGCCGCGCGCTCGGACTCGACCCGGTTGTCGCTGGGATGACGACGCTGGCCCGGGCGTTCGGGCACCCGGTTCAAGTAGGTGGTGTAGCCGACCAGGTCGGTCGCCTCCGCCAAGGCCGCGCGCACCTCGTCGGTGGTCCACTCGGGCGCGCCGGGACCCAGGCCCACCACCACGACCTCACCGACCCCCTCCGCATCGCGGTCACGCTGAACGGCCTCCTCTTCGAGGCGGGGCAGCGGCGTGGTCGGCTCGGGACCCGGCACGAGGGTGATGGCGAAGTAGGGCACCTCGGCGTCGTCCACCGCGCCCGCGTGCAGCACGCGCTGTTCGGTGGTGCTCGCGCGCTCGACGTAGTACGCGTCCGCGAGTCGTCCGGAATCCGTAAGGGCCTGGCGCACACCGGGATACGTGCGTCCCAGTTTCATGATCGCGGCGGCGTCGGTGCCGCGCAGGCGCCGGGTGAGCTCGTCGACCGGCATGGTGCCGGGCAGCACGGTGAGCACCTGCTCGCCCTCGACCAGCGGTGTGCCCAGCGCCGCCGACGCCGCGCTCACGGACGTGATGCCGGGGATGATCTCGGCTTCGAACCGGTCGGCCAGCCGCCGGTGCATGTGCATATAGGAGCTGTAGAACAGCGGGTCGCCCGCGGCGAGCAGCGCGACCGAGCGGCCCGCGGCGAGGTGCTCGGCCAGCCGCTCGGCGGCCTGTTCGTAGAATTCGTCGATCGCACCCTGATAACCGCCGGGATGGTCGGTGGTCTCGGTGGTCACCGGGTAGACGAGATGCTCTTCCAGTTGGCCGGGGCGCAGGTACGGCGCCGCGATACGGCGGGAGATGCTGCGGCCGTGGCGCGCGCTGTGGAACGCGATCACGTCGGCCGCGCCGATCACGTTGGCCGCCTTGACCGTCACCAGTTCCGGATCGCCCGGACCGAGTCCGACGCCCCACAGCTTGCCCGGAGTGCTCATTCCTGTTCGCTCGCAATCGCGTTCAGCGCGGACGCGGTGATGGCGCTGCCGCCGCGCCTGCCGCGCACGGTGAGGTATTCGACGCCGCCGAACTCGATCAGCGCGTCCTTCGATTCGGCCGCGCCGACGAAGCCGACCGGGATGCCGAGCACGGCCGCGGGCCGGGGCGCTCCCGCGTCGAGCAGGTCGAGCAGATGGAACAGCGCCGTGGGCGCGTTGCCGATCGCGACGACGGCGCCGTCGAGACGGTCGCGCCACAGTTCGAGCGCGGCGGCGGAGCGGGTCGTGCCCCTGGCGGCGGCCAACTCCGGCACGCGCGGGTCGGCAAGGGTGCACAGCACCTCGTTGTCTGCGGGCAGTCGTTTCCTGGTCACGCCGGAGGCGACCATGGTTGCGTCACAGAGAATCGGCGCGCCCGCGCGCAGCGCTGCCCGTGCCGAGGCGACGACGCCGGGGGAGAAAGCGATGTCCGCGGCGAGATCCACCTGACCGCAGCCATGGATCATCCGCACCGCCACCTGCGCCACGTCCGGCGGGAATCCGCTCAGATCGGCCTCGGCGCGGATCGTCGCGAACGAGCGACGGTAGATCTCGGCCCCGTCGGTCAGATAGCTGGCACGTACGTCGGACATGCGGTCCACCATATGGGTGCGGGGCCGGACAGATCGGTCCGGGTTGGGCGCTTCGCATCCCGGGCCCGGCGGTCGGACACCGTGGGGGCGGGGCCACCGGATCAGGTTCGCGGACGCTCGAGAATCCGCGACATGACGATGGCGCTGCGGGTACGCCCGACGCGCGCGTTCTCCCTGATCCGTTCCACGGTCACCTCGATCTCGGCCATGTCGGTGGCCATCACGTGCACCAGCGCGTCGGCCTCGCCCGCGATCGTCCACACGCCGACCACCTGGGGGATCGGTTCGAGACTGCGTTTGAGTTCGGCCGGGGAGATGTTGTCGCGGTAGTACACCTCGACGTAGGCCTCCGTCTTCCAGCCCAGCGCGGCGGGATTGACCAGCGCGGTGAACCCGGTGATCTGCTTGCCCGCCACCAGCCGGTCGACTCGCCGTTTCACCGCGGGCGCGGACAATCCGACCACGCCGCCGATTTCCTGGAACGACGCCCGCGCATTCTTCAGCAATTGCTCGAGAATCCGCCGGTCGAGGTCGTCCACGTCACACCTTCGCTCGCCTTAGTGAGCGTCCGGGAACTTCGGTCACGCTCGGGTGAGTCGGCGTGACATGGTCATGATGGTGGCGATGTAGACCATGGCTTCGTGGTGGTCGGGTCGGGTTTCGTAGTCGCGGACGCAGCGGCGGTGTTTGCTGATCCAGGCCAGTGTTCGTTCCACGACCCAGCGGCGCGGCAGCACGACGAAGCCAGGAT